>JAZRHB010000086.1:0-1621 GCA_045644605.1 Clostridia bacterium | reverse complement strand
AGAACAAGCACCGCTATTACAAGCAAAATCAGTATGCTTGCTGTTGCAATAAGGCGTTTTACCCTTGCGGTTACGACAAGCGGTTTTTTTGCGGCAGGTTTACGGCTTATGCAAAACCATGCACAAAAAATGTTGATTACCGCATATATTATTGCAGAAACAAAGGGGCTTTCTGTAAGTGCAAGTGCGCACAAAAATACGATAACAGGCATAAGGTCGCACGCAGACACATTTTTGGACAGATTTTTTACCGTCCACTCAAGGTAGTGCGAGTTGAAATATGATTCCTGCTGCAGCATATGTAATCCTGTTTTGATTTTTGCCGCAAAATATATCAGAAATGTTATAGTGCAGATTACTGACATTATAATCATTTTTCCACATCCTTTTCAAGGAATTTATTGGCGATTACCCCAAAATCGCCCGGGCGGTCAAGATAGGAAAAATGGCCCGCGCCCGAAAGAATGCAAAGTCCCGCATCGGGAATAAGCTTTTCCATAAGTTCGGCATCCGACAAGGGTGTTGCATCGTCTTTATCTCCCCAGATGAGAAGCGTCGGCACAGGAATATCTTTCAAAAGCTCTGTCAAATCCTCGTTTACAACACGTACCATAATAGTTCGCATTGTGGGGTTTGCATTTTTATAGTCGGCAGAGCCGAATTTTGATTTTAAGTTTTCCGCCGCATCAAGCGAAAATCTGCCGACAAGACGGGCAAGGCGTTTTGCAAGCTTATATGAATAAACCTTTATGTAATATCCTGCCCCTCGTTTCGGTTTTATTCCCGCGCTGTCAACAAGAATGATTTTGTTTGTGTCCGTCATTTTCTTTCCGGCAAGGATTATTGCAAGTCTGCCGCCGAAAGAATGACCGATAAGTATCGGGGTTTGTATGCCGGTTTCATCTATAAATTTTTTCATAAAATCCGCATAGGAATATACGTCCCAATCCGCAGGCGGAAGCGCGCTTTTTCCAAATCCCGGAAGGTCAATCGTCCATACACGGAAGTTTTGTTCAAGTGCCGCTGCTATCGGACGGACAGCGTCCGCACATGCTCCCCAGCCGTGCATTACAAGAACGTCTTTACCCTCTCCCGATACGTTATAACTTATTTTTAGATTATCAATACAGATTTCCAATTTTTAAAACCTCTCTATTTTAAAATAAGACTTACAAGTTCATCAATACGGACAGCATTACCCGTAAGATAAAGGTAGCCGATAAGCGTTTCAAGACCTGTTGCACGTTTATACACGTTTATATCCGTATTTTTGGGTACGGTATGCGGTTTTGCATTGCGACCACGCTTATAAACTGCCATTTCCTCTTCCGTAAGATGCGGCTCGATTATGTCCATAAGAGCGCTTTGCGCATTTGCGGAAACATAATCCTTTGCAAGCTTATGGAGCTTATTTACGGGCATATTGGCTTTTTCAAGCAGATGCCGCCGGATTATTGTTTCGTATACGGCATCGCCCATATATGCAAGCGCAAGCGCGCCGTACATTTTAAAGTCCTGCACTTGTATCACCCTTTATTTATTGTAAATTATCTGAACACCCTGTCTTGTATCTTTAAGGGTTATTCCCATTTCAAGAAGCTTATCCCTTATTTCGTCAGCC
>JAZRHB010000085.1:0-17149 GCA_045644605.1 Clostridia bacterium | reverse complement strand
GTCATTTTTTATGAAAAACTTTCGTAATGGTTATTTTTACCGGTTTTTTATGTAAAAATTCATTTAGGAGAGATAAATTATGAGTTTTATAGAATTATTTGTAATAGCGGTAGGACTTTCAATGGATGCGTTTGCTGTTTCGCTGTGCAAGGGAATGGCATCTTGCGGAAAAATAAATGTAAAAGGCGCACTTCTTGCGGGGCTTTATTTCGGTTTCTTTCAGGCGCTTATGCCGCTTATCGGATATTTTGCAGGCGCACAGTTTTATGAAAAAATTGCGTTTGTTGACCATTGGTTTATTTTTGTACTTCTTTCTGTAGTGGGGATAAGAATGATAGTGGAAGCAAGGCAGGAGGAGGAAGTAAACGGTGCGTTTGATTTTAAAACAATGCTTGTTCTTGCGGTTGCAACAAGTATTGATGCCCTTGCAGTAGGTGTTTCGTTTGCACTTATGCCGGAAATAAAAATTGTGCCGACAGTAAGCCTTATCGGCACCGTAACGTTTATACTATCGTTTGCCGGAGTAGCGGCAGGATGCCGTATCGGCGAAAAAGGCGGCAGATACGCAAAAATACTCGGCGGCGTAATTTTAGTGCTGATAGCAATTAAAATACTTATAGAGCATCTGTTTTTTTGAGCATATTTGCTATTGCATATTGTCGGAAGTTGTATTATAATGTTTTCTTGGTTATATGCGGCCATGTATCAACCATAGCTAAATTCGCATTCTGCGAGCTAAATTGAACAAGTTCAGCTAAATTGCCTGCGGCAGCTAAATGTGCTGCGCACGCTTAAATATGTACTTTTAAAGATTGAGGGGAAAAGCTTTGATAAGAAATGATTTAAGAAATATTGCAATAATAGCCCACGTTGACCATGGTAAAACCACCCTTGTTGACGGACTTTTAAAACAGGGCGGTATCTACAGGGATAATCAGGTTGTTCAGGACCGTGTTATGGATAATAACGACCTTGAACGTGAACGTGGTATTACAATCCTTGCAAAAAATACGGCGGTACACTATAACGACGTTAAAATAAATATTATCGATACACCGGGCCATGCTGATTTCGGCGGCGAGGTTGAACGTGTGCTTAAAATGGTGTCAGGTGTTGTTCTTCTTGTTGACGCAGCGGAAGGCCCGATGCCGCAGACAAGATTTGTTCTGCAGAAAGCACTTGAACTTGGACATAAAATTATAATTGTAGTAAATAAAGTGGACAAGCCCGACGCACGCCCTGACGAGGTTGTTGAAGAAGTGCTTGAACTTCTGCTTGACCTTGACGCATCTCTTGAACAGCTTGAAAGTCCGGTAATTTTCTGTTCAACAAGAGAGGGTGCGGCATCTCTTACACCCGACGTTTCAGGATGTGACCTTTCCATTTTGTTTAAAACAATAATTGATTATATTCCTGCTCCCGAAGGTGACGAAACAGGCGACCTGCAGGTACTTGTTTCCGCAATTGACTATAACGAATATGTTGGAAGAATTGCCATCGGCAGAATTGAACGTGGCGAAATAAAACAAAACAGCGAAGTAATGGTATGTAACTACTTTAATGCCGATACGCAGTATAAAGGAAAAATAGTAAAACTTTATCAGATAGACGGACTTGGAAGAACAGCTATTGAATCTGCACAGCCAGGTGATATTGTATGCTTCTCCGGAATTGAAGATATTTCAATTGGCGATACAGTAACTGCCGTAACAAACCCCGAGCCGCTTCCGTTTGTAAAAATCAGTGAACCTACAATGGAAATGACCTTCTCCGTAAACGACAGCCCGTTTGCGGGAAAAGAAGGTAAATTTGTAACCTCACGTCAGCTGAAAGAAAGACTTTATAAAGAACTCTTAAAAGACGTATCTCTCCGTGTGGAAGACGGCGAAACCACCGATTCGTTCAAGGTTTCGGGCAGAGGAGAAATGCACCTTTCCATTCTTATTGAAACAATGCGCCGTGAGGGATATGAATTTGCGGTTTCCACACCGAAAGTCCTTATTAAAGAAATAGATGGCGAAAAATGCGAGCCTATCGAACACGTAATTATTGACGTGCCCGAAGAATCAATGGGTAGCGTAATGGAAAAACTCGGCTCACGTAAAGGCGAGCTTGTTTCAATGAACCCGCAGGGCAGCCGTATGAGAATTGAATATCTTATTCCTACACGCGGGCTTTTCGGATACAGAAATGAATTTATGACAGATACGAAAGGTGAGGGAATACTCAACTCCGTATTCCATTCATATTCTCCGTATAAAGGCGATATCCAGAGCAGACAGACAGGTTCGCTTGTGTGTTTTGAAACAGGCGATAGCATCACCTACGGACTTTATAATGCACAGGGTCGCGGCACACTTTTCATTGGTGCGGGCGTACCTGTATACGAAGGAATGATAATCGGCGTATCCCCGAAAAAAGAAGATATTGTAGTTAACGTATGTAAGAAAAAACAGCTTACAAACACACGTGCATCGGGAAGTGATGACGCTCTTCGTCTTACACCGCCGAAACTCTTGAGTCTTGAACAGGCAATAGAATTTATTGCGGAAGACGAGCTTATTGAAGTAACGCCCGAAAACATCAGACTTCGTAAACGTATTTTAAACAATCAGCTTCGTGCAAAAGAGCAGAGTAAAAATAAAAAATAGGGGATGCCAAAATGGCAGTTATTAGTTTTGTAAAAAAGAATACTGTAATGGTAATTGCATTTCTTGCGGCACTTATAACCAGTTTCTTAATACCCGTAGATAGAGAATATCTCGGGTATTTTGATTTAAAAACGCTGGCGTGTTTATTTTGCGTGCTTGCTGTGGTATGCGCACTTAAAGATATTAACTTTTTTTATATCCTTGCAAAAAAAGTGGTACAGCTATTCAAAAATGCGCGAATGGCAATTCTGGCGCTTGTGTACATAACGTTCATCGGGTCAATGCTTATTGCAAACGATATGGCGCTACTCACATTTCTGCCGCTTGGATATTTTGTTCTTATCACAACGAAAAAAACAAAATATATGGCGTTTGCGTTCATAATGCAGAACATTGCTGCAAATCTTGGCGGTATGCTTACTCCGTTCGGCAACCCGCAAAACCTGTATCTTTATTCGGCGTTCAACATACCCAACATGGAATTTATGTCCATAATGGCGCCGCCATTTGTTCTTGCGGTTGCACTTATTACGATATGCTGTGTTATTTTTGTAAAACCCGAAGAGCTTGAAATAAAAGACGAAAAAGTAGACCTTGACAAAAAAAGAGTAGTGCTGTATCTTGCACTTTTTGCACTGTCAATTGCAATAGTGTTCCGCGGAATACCGTACCAGATAGGACTTATTGTAATTCCTGCAGTACTGCTTTTTGCCGACCGCCACGCACTTTCCGAGGTGGATTATCCGCTTCTTTTCACGTTTGTATTTTTCTTTGTGTTTGCAGGGAATATGGCGCGTCTTGACGTGGTAAAAAATTTCTTTTCAATGCTGCTTGATAAAAGCACACTTCTTTTCGGCATACTTTCGTGTCAGGTGATAAGTAACGTGCCGTCGGCAATACTGCTCTCGCAGTTTACCGCCAACTATCAGGATTTGCTCCTCGGCGTAAACATTGGAGGTGTCGGTACGCTTATCTCATCGCTTGCCAGCCTGATTACGTTCCGAGAATATGTAAAACATAACCCCGGCAAAACGGGATATTATGTAGGAATGTTTACGCTTTTCAACTTTGCGTTTTTAATTATATTAACAGGTTTTGAATTTTTAATAAAATAAAACGGTGTGCTTTTGCACACCGTTTTTGTCATTCTTTCGTTATTTTGATTTTTCCGCGTACGCAGTCGATTTTGATTGCATCACCGAGACTTATATTATTATCAAGCATTTCTTCGGCAAGTGCATCTTCAACCTTTGACTGAATTGCACGGCGAAGGGGTCTTGCTCCGTATACGGGGTCAAATCCCTCTTTTGAAATAAATTCCACGAGCGTTTCGGTATATGTTGCCGTAATATCATTTTCAGAGAGGCGTTTTATCATTCCGTCAAGGAGTATCCCCGCAATTTTTTTGATTTCGGGTTTTGTAAGCGGATGGAACACAATTGTATCATCAACACGGTTAAGGAATTCCGGACGGAACGATTTTTTAAGTTCCGACATTACATTTCCCTTGATTGTTTCGTAATTTGCCTTTTCCGTTTCTTCCTGACCGAACCCGAATGTTTTCGGCTCTGTTATTTTTGATGCACCGATATTGGATGTCATAATAATAACTGTATTGCGAAAATCAACACGTCGGCCTTGCGAATCGGTTAAAATTCCGTCTTCCATAATCTGAAGTAGGATATTGAACACATCGGGATGCGCTTTTTCAATTTCGTCAAACAAAATTACGGAATACGGTTTTGTTCTTACCTTTTCCGTAAGCTGACCTCCCTCGTCATATCCCACATATCCCGGAGGTGAGCCGACAAGTCTTGATACCGAATGTTTTTCCATATATTCGGACATATCAATTCTTATCATTGCGTTTTCATCGCCGAACACCGCTTCCGCAAGTGCTTTTGAAAGCTCGGTTTTACCTACACCCGTAGGTCCGAGGAAAATAAAGCTTCCCGTCGGGCGTTTCGGGTCTTTTAAGCCCACTCTGCCTCTGCGGATTGCTTTTGCAACAGCGGAAACCGCCTCGTCCTGACCAACCACACGTTTATGGAGTGTTTTTTCCATATTTTTAAGTCTGTCAGAATCCGATTCGGTAAGGCGACTGACCGGAATATTGGTCCATTTGGCAATTTTTTCGGCAATATCTTCCGATGTTATTTTAAGCTTTGTCTGACCGTTTTCCTTATTCCAATTTTCTTTCTTTTCTTCAAGCTCTTTTTTGAGTTTGTTTTCTTCGTCACGAAGGCTTGCTGCACGTTCAAATTCCTGCGCTGTTATTGCCGCTTCCTTTTCCTTTGCCACAGTTTTAATTTTATCGTCAATATCCTTTAAATCGGGCGGTGTTGTAAGAGTTTTCATACGGATTGCAGATGCCGCCTCGTCGATAAGGTCGATTGCTTTATCGGGCAAAAATCTGTCCGGAATATAACGTACGGAAAGCTTTACCGCCGCTTCAATTGCATCATCCGTAATTGTTACTTTATGGTGCGCCTCGTATTTATCCCTTATACCTTTTAATATTGTAACCGCCTCAGCCTGCGTAGGCTCGCCAACGGTTACGGGCTGGAATCTTCTTTCAAGCGCGGCGTCTTTTTCAATATATTTTCTGTATTCATTGATAGTTGTTGCGCCGATTACCTGCATTTCACCTCTTGCAAGTACGGGTTTTAAAATATTTGCCGCATCAATTGCGCCTTCTGCCGCACCTGCACCCACAATTGTATGGATTTCGTCAATAAATATGATTACGTTGCCTGCAGCAATAATTTCGTCCATTGCTTTTTTAAGACGTTCTTCAAATTCTCCGCGGTATTTTGCACCCGCCAGCATAGACGACATATCAAGTGTGAAAACACGCTTATTTTTAAGCACTTCGGGAACGTTGCCCGCAACAATATGCTGTGCAAGTCCTTCCGCAACGGCGGTTTTACCTACGCCCGGTTCACCGATAAGACAAGGGTTATTTTTTGTTCTGCGGGAAAGTATCTGTATAACTCGTTCAATCTCGTCTTCTCTGCCGATTACGGGATCCATTTTGCCCTGCGCCGCTGCGGCGGTAAGGTCTTTACCGAACTGATTAAGTCCTGGGGTTGCTTTATCTCCCTGCTTACTTTTATCAACGCTTGCAAACGGGCTTTCCTCCGTAAGCGATTTTATGATTGAATCATAAAGCTCTTTCGTATTTATACCAAGCTCGCCCAAAATCCTTACCGCAAGACCCTCGCCTTCGGCAAGAATTGCAAGTAGGATATGCTCTGTTCCCACATAGTTATTGCCAAGCTTTTGCGCTTCGGCAACGCTCAGTTCAAGTACATTTTTTGTTCGGGGTGTAAAATCCACACGTGATGCAAGTGTGCCGCTGCCGCTGAATTTTCCTATAACACTGCGGAAGCTTTCAAGTGTTACCCCTTTTGACTGGAGCACTTTTGCAGCAATTCCGCTGCCTTCCTTTACAAGACCTAAAAGAAGATGCTCTGTTCCCACAACACCGCTGCCTGTTTCAAGCGCCGCTTCCTGCGAAAACCGTATTGCAACCTGTGCACGCTGTGTAAGTTTAAATCCGTTTATTTCCATACTATTTTTCCTCCTTGCCAAGAACTTCTCTTAATTTTGATGCACGTTTTTCATCTCTTTGTGCGGCGTTTGATGCACCCATAAGCTTTGATACGTGCGCCGGCGAAAGTTCAATTATAAGACTATTTATTTCCATATCATCTACTTTTATTATACCCATGTTTTTGCCCATTCTGACATACGGAATAAGCTTCATAAATTCGTCGTTTGTCATAATATATGCGCCCGAAAGAGTTGCATATGCTCTTGACACTTTATCCTTGAACTGGAGCGGATTATTATCATAAAGCGCTTTTGTTACCTGACGCTCCTTTTCAATAAGCATATCAACCACATTTTTAAGGTTTTCTATGGTTTCTTCTTCGGTTATACCAAGCGTTACCTGATTTGATACCTGATAAATGCACGCCGCCGATTTACTGCCCTCGCCGTAAAGACCGCGTACCGCAATACCGAGTTTGTTTACTGCGGCAATTACATTATTTATATTACCCGTAATTGCAAGACCCGGCAGATGAAGCATTACCGATGCACGCATTCCCGTACCTGTATTTGTGGGGCATTTGGTAAGGTATCCGTAATTTTCGTCAAATGCAAAATCGAGTTTTTCTTCAAGGCTGCTATCCAGTGCATTTATTTTTTCATATGCACCGTCAAGGTCATATCCGCCGACTATACACTGCATACGGATATGGTCTTCTTCGTTTACCATTACGCTTATTTCGTTATCCTTATCGGTAAACACACCCGAGGACAAACGACTCTGTGCAAGCTCACGGCTTATAAGGTGCTGCTCAAGCATAAGGAGCTTATCGGTTTTATCCATATTTTCAAGGGATATAAGCTTAAATTTTCTTCCGTCAAGTGCAGCCTTTGTTTTTTCAATAATTTCAACCGCATCCTCGCCCGACATTTTTCCGCAGAACCTGAAATCTTTAAGGTTTCGGGCAAGTCTTATTCTTGAACTGATTACAATGTCGCTGTCTTTTCCTTTTGCTTTATACCACATAAGCCTACCCCTCCTGTCCGTCAATTTCTTTTAAAAGTTCTTTTATTTCGTCACGTAAGCGTGCTGCTGTTTCAAAATCCTCGGTTTCAACGGCTTTTGCCATTTTTGTTTTAAGCTCGATAAGTTTATTCTTTTTAAGGTTTATACTTTCCGCTTTTTCGGGGAATTTGCCCGTATGATGCGCATTTCCGTGAAGTCGTTTCATAAGCGGTGCAAGATGGTTTTTAAAGGTATTATAACATTCGCTGCATCCGAATTTTGATGTTTTTGAAAATTCTGCGAGTGTGCATCCGCAGGTAGGACACACAAGGCTTGTTCCTATTGTCCTTCGCCCTATTCCTTTGCCAACAAAATCGCTTATGAAATCGTTCATATTGAGCATTACTCCCGATGAACCGATAAGCCCAAGCTCTTTTGCACATACGTCACATACTTTATATTCTTCTTTAACCCCGTTTGTAATTTTTGAGAAAAACACGTTTGCTTCTCTCTGCATACATTTTGAGCATAGCATTTTACATTACCATCCTTTCTATTTCCCCAGATATAGCAGCATATTCTTAATCATATTTGCACGGATTTTATCACGAAGCGGGCGCTCACAGGTGAGCACTCTGTCGCTTATCGCCGAAATGATTATGTTTGCTTCTCGTTTACTTATAACATCGTATTCGTACAGGGCTTTTATACATACCCTTGCGGACTCAAAATCAATTTCCGACCCTATACTGTTTACAACGTGCATCAGCATATTGTCGGGTTGCACGTTTATTTTTCTTATTGTAATATATCCGCCGCCGCCACGTCTGCTTTCAACAATATACCCTTGTTCGGATGTAAACCTTGTTGAAATTACGTAATTTATCTGCGACGGTACGCAGTTGAATTTATCCGCAAGCTCGTTTCGTTTAAGTGTTGCGGTGTTATCTGTCATCGCTTCTTTTATAAAATTTTCAATTATATCGCTTATACTCATAAGGAGCCTCCTCCCAAATTTGATTTTGACTATCTTTGACCTTTAATTGAATTATATTCCCTTTTTTGTTAGTTTTCAACCGCCGCAAACTTTGATTATAAGAAAATAAGTCTATTTTTCTCTTATTTTCTTTTGTTTTCTTTTTCTTATAAAAAGTTTGACTTATAATTTGACTTTCGTTATAATGTAGTCAGGAGGGATGGATATGAAGTTTGAAAAATATTTAAAGCTTGACAGGTACTGGTATATAATTCTTGTGCCCATAATATGTTTTTGTTATTTTGCTGCAGCTATGTTTCTGGTATCGGGTATTATGAATAAGGACCACGACGTGCTTGAGTCGGTTAAGCTTTTTATTGCAGGAACAGTACAGACGCTGTTTTTATATATTCCGTATAAGGTAAACACCCCCAGTCCCAAAAAAGTGGCACTTGCAAAGTCAAGGTATGAGTCTGCAATTTCGGGGTTTGACATTCCCGAAAACGCAAAAACCATTGTTGTTTCAGATTGCGCCCCTCTTTTGCTTAAAGAAAAGTGCGTTATTGTATGGCGAGGTGCACAGTCACTTTATTTACTTACCGCAGGTGACGAACCGGAGCTTATGGAATATCCGCTTGCAAAATTCACCACGCTTTCAAGGTGTGAAAAAAGCTATTCAAAAGAAGAAGTAGAGGAAATTTCGGACGAGTGGTACAAACATAATCTTTATGTACGTATTGAGTTTGATATTTTCCGCAAGACAATAAAAAAAGGTAATGCCCTGACATATAAATTTGGAGATATTGAAATGAGTCCCCATTCGTGTTATGTGCTTCTCGGAATGCTTAAAGCAGACCTTGCAAAAATGGATTTCGGTGATGGTGACAGAGCCGAAATTCTGGAACAGTATTACAAGGACGGAGCCATTCCGCATTATATATATGTAAGAGAAAAGGGAAGAATATAATCCTAAAAAAGAAAAAAGGTTACCTCGTTTGAGGTAACCTTTTTATTATTTGAATTAACCGTTAATTCTTTCTTCAAGAGCAGCAAGTTCGCTCACGATTTCTTTCGGAAGTCTATCGCCGAACTGTGCGAAGAATTCTTTCTGGTTTTCGATATCTTCTGTCCAGTATTCTTTCTTAACGCTGAGAAGTTCGTCCATAACTGCATCTGTAATGTCAAGACCTTCTGTGTTGAGGTCTTCTTTAAACGGAACGTATCCGATAGCAGTTTCTTTAGCGTCAACCTTGCCGTCACATCTGTCAAGAATCCAGTTGAGAACACGCATATTGTCGCCAAATCCCGGCCACAGGAATTCGCCCTCGTCGCCACGACGGAACCAGTTAACGTGGAAAATTTTAGGAGCTTTGTCGGCATCCATTTTCTTACCCATTTCAAACCAGTGTCCGAAATAGTCAGCCATATTGTAACCAACGAACGGTTTCATAGCCATCGGGTCACGTCTTACAACACCTACTGCACCTGCAGCAGCTGCAGTTGTTTCAGATGCCATTGTAGCACCAACGAATACGCCGTGTTCCCAATCTCTTGCCTGGTATACCAGCGGAGCAGTTTTAGCACGTCTGCCGCCGAATACGATAGCGGAAATCGGCACACCCTGCGGATTTTCAAATTCCGGAGAAATACATGGGCAATTGATAGCCGGAGCTGTAAATCTGGAGTTCGGATGAGCAAGCTTGCCGCCATCAGCAACAAAATCTTTACCGTTAACAAGTTTTCCTGTCCATTCAGTAGCATCAGCCGGAGGATTCTTGTCAAGACCTTCCCACCAAACTGTCATGTCTTCGTTGTTTATAGCAACGTTTGTGAAAATTGTATTTTTCTTTGTAGCTTCAAGAGCATTAAAGTTTGTTTTTTCGCTTGTTCCCGGAGCAACACCGAAGAAACCTGCTTCAGGGTTGATTGCATAAAGTCTGCCATCTTTCGGGTTGATTCTCAGCCATGCAATATCGTCACCAACTGTCCATACTTTATATCCTTTAAGGATTTCCGGCGGAATAAGCATTGCAAGGTTTGTTTTACCGCAAGCACTCGGGAATGCAGCACAAATGTATTTAACTTCGCCCTGCGGATTTTCAAGACCGAGGATAAGCATATGTTCAGCCATCCAGCCTTCGTTTTTACCGAGGTAAGACGCAATTCTAAGAGCAAAACATTTTTTGCCGAGAAGTACGTTGCCGCCGTAAGCGGAGTTGATTGACCAGATTGCATTGTCTTCAGGGAAGTGAACAATATATCTTTCGTCAGGATTTACATCTTTTTTAGCGTGGAGACATTTTACAAAATCGCCGTCTTCGCCGAGAACGTCAAGTACCGGCTGACCAATTCTTGTCATAATAGCCATATTAAGTACAACATAGATACTGTCAGTAAGCTCGATACCGATTTTTGAGAACGGTGAGCCAACAGGACCCATTGAATATGGGATGATGTACATTGTTCTGCCGTTCATTGAACCGTCATACAAAGCTTTGAGTTTTGCATACATTTCATCGGGTGCCATCCAGTTGTTGTTCGGGCCGGCATCTTCTTTTTTTGTTGTGCAGATGAATGTTCTGTCTTCTACACGGGCAACGTCATTTTCTGCTGTTCTGTGGTAGTAGCATCCCGGGAGCTTTTCCTGATTGAGTTTAATCATTTCTCCGGTTGCAACCGCTTCAGCGCGGAGAGCTTCAAGCTGCTCTTCGCTTCCGTCAATCCAAACGATTTCGCTTGGTTTAACGAGGGCTTTCATTTCTTCAAGCCATGTCAATACTTTTTTGTTGTTTGTCATTACTATTCTCCTCTCAACAGCGGTGTAATAGCCGCTATGATTTTATTTATTTTTTTTATATAAAATATCGGACAGAAGACAAAACTCCTGCGGTGATATTTTTTCTGCTCTTATGTTTTCATCAAGTCCGATTTCAAAAAGCGCCGCTGCGGCATCGGATTTTGAAATTCCGCCCCCCGAAACACTGTTAATAAAGGTTTTTCTCCTTTGTGCAAACCCTGCCTTTACAAGTTTAAAGAAGAATTCTTCGTTTTCTGGTGTAAATGGCGGATTTTCACGGATATTTAGCTTGATAACTGCCGAATGTACTTTCGGCGGAGGGCAGAAATCTGAAGGAGCTACATTTGCAATTATTTCAGGCTCGGCATAATAGCCGACTGCAATTGAAACTGCCGAATAATCCTTTGACCCTTCGTCTGCCGCAAGGCGGTACGCCACCTCTTTTTGCACCATTACTGTAATGGACTTAAATTTTTCGCGGTGTTCAAGCAGTTTCATAATAATCGGTGTGGTAATATAATACGGCAGGTTTGCAACCACCTTTACCTTGCCCGATTTGAAATGCTCATTATAAAGCTCGTTTATATCAAGCTTGAGTATGTCACCGTGTATTATGGTGACATTTCTGTAATCCTCAAGGGTGTAGTCGAGTACGGGAAGAAGCTTAGAGTCAATCTCCACCGCAACAACCTTGTTTGCCCTTTCGGCAAGTGCCATTGTAAGAGTGCCTATTCCGGGGCCGATTTCAAGAACACCGGTAGTTTCATCAACACCGCTTCCGGAAACAGCACTTTCAATAACGCCGCTGTTTATAAGAAAGTTCTGCCCGAGTGATTTTGAAAAATGCTTGCCGAACATTCCCATAACGGCGCGTATTTCTTTTATATCGGTTAAATTATGCTTACTCATCGAACAACCCTACCTGTACAAAAGGTTTATCCGCATCTTTAAGCGACATTCCGGAAGCAGGAATTCTGTTTGAAGAATAAGGTTTAAAATCTTCAAGACCGCTATTTTCAGCAAGAGTTACGCTTTCAAGGAACTTATCACGTTTTGATAAGTAAACCTGAATGCCCTGCGTATCACGTTTTGATTTCGGCGCAATAAGTGCGGTGTTTACAACAAGACATCTGCCGCCCTTACTGCTTACGCAGATAAGCGTATCTTCGGGTATCCAGAGGATACTCCTCACAGGACTTTTAACCGAATATGCCGCAATAAGCTTACGGCGGTTGGTTTTGGTTGCATAGCCTTCCATTTCAACCTTGGCAATTTTACCGTTTTCAAATGCAAAAAGCATAAAGCCCTTGTAATCGGTTGTTGAAACCATATGGATGATTTTTTCATCCTTTTCCATTCCCAAAAGATTAGGCAGATATTCACCCAGCACGCTTGCTTTACATTCGGGAATGTCGTATATATGGGTTTTATAAACCTCGCCTTTGTCGGTAAAAAGAAGAAGGTCTTCTTTGTTACCTGCCTCGAAATCGCATATAATTTCGTCATCCTGTTTTAGCTTCTGGTCGGATGCCATACGAAGTGAGTTAAGCGTAATTTTCTTGATGTAGTTATCTCTTGTCATAAACATATGAACACGGTAATCAGGAATCATTTCGTCCTGAGATACGGTTTTGATATCGCCTTTTGTAACAAGAGTTGTTTTTCTTTCAGCGCCGTATTTTTTGATAATTGCTTCAAGCTCGGTGCAGATTACCTTATTCACACGTCTGTCGCTTTCGAGAGTTGCCGTCATATCGGCAATAGCCTCTTTCAGCTTTTCAATTTCCGCAATTCCTTTAAGAATATAATCTTTATTGAGGTTACGGAGTTTGATTTCCGCAACATATTCCGCCTGAATTTTATCAATTCCAAAGCCTTCCATAAGGTTTGGAACAACCTGGGCGTCAACCTCGGTTTCACGGATGATTTTGATTGCCTTATCAATATCAAGAAGAATACATTTAAGACCTTCAAGAAGATGAAGTCTTGCTGACTTTTCACCAATCTCATAGTTAAGTCCGCGTTTTATACACGTTCTTCTGAAATCACACCATTTTTCAATAATTTCGCCTACACCCATTACGCTTGGCGATGTGCCGATAAGGATGTTGAAGTTACACGGGAAATTATCCTGAAGAGGAGTTGATTTGTAAAGTTTTGCCATAAGCTGCTCAACGTCCGTACTTCTTTTTATATCAATGGTGATTTTAAGACCTACCTTATCCGTTTCGTCACGCACATCAGAAATTTCTTTTGCTTTTCCCGCTTTTATAAGGTCAATAATCTTTTCAATTATTGCTTCGGATGTTGTGGTATACGGAATTTCGTATATATCAATACAGGAATTTGCTTTATCGTACTTATATTTTGCACGTACCGCAAAGCTTCCTCTGCCCGATTTGAGAATAGCGTCCATTTCTTCTTTATCATAAACAATTTCGCCGCCGGTTGAAAAATCGGGCGCAATTATATGTTCAAAAATGTCGCATTTCGGGTCTTTAAGATATGCAATTGTTGCTTTACATACTTCTGTTAAATTGAAACTACAGATGTTGCTTGCCATACCAACGGCAATACCCTGGTTGGGATTTACAAGCACGTTGGGGAACGTTGTTGGAAGAAGTGTCGGCTCTTTTAAAGTGCCGTCGTAGTTATCCATAAACGGAACAACATCTTTATTTATATCTTTAAAAATTTCCTGTGCAAAGGAATCGAGCTTTACTTCAGTATAACGAGAAGCAGCGTATGCCATATCTCTTGAATACTGTTTACCGAAGTTACCCTTGGAATCAACAAACGGATGAAGCAGCGCTTCGTTACCCGTTGTAAGACGCACCATTGTTTCATAAATAGCGGCGTCACCATGGGGGTTGTATTTCATTGTCTGACCTACAACGTTTGCCGATTTTGTACGGTTCCCCGTAAGAAGCCCCATTTTATACATAGTAAAAAGAAGCTTTCTGTGAGAGGGTTTAAAACCGTCAATTTCGGGAATTGCACGGGAAATAATTACGCTCATCGCATACGGCATATAGTTTTTTTCCAGCGTATCGCAAATCAGCTCGTCTGTTATGTTTGCCAAAACCCTCACTCTCCTTTATCCTACGTCTATCATATCTAAATATTTGCCGCCGTTTTCGGCAATATAATCTTTTCTTGCGGCAAGATTATCCCCAAGAAGCACGTCAAACATCTGCGCGGTTTTTTCTGCATCTTCAAGATTAACTTTAATAAGTCGTCTTGTTTCGGGGTTCATAGTTGTCTGCCACATCATTTCAGGCTGGTTTTCACCAAGACCTTTTGAACGCTGTATGGTAACATTTTTGCCCCCCAGCTTTTCAAGAATTTCCGCTTTTTCCTTTTCGTTATATGCAAAATACGTATCGTTTTTGCAGGTTATTTCAAACAGCGGAGATTCCGCAATATATACATATCCCATTTCGATAAGTGTAGGCACAAGTGCGTACAGCATCGAAAGGATAAGCGTTCTTATCTGGAATCCGTCAACATCGGCATCCGTACAGATAATAACCTTGTTCCAGCGGAAATTGCCAATATCAAATGCATTGAAATCCTTGCCGTGTTTGGTTTTTATCTCAACACCGCAGCCCAGCACTTTAAGAAGGTCGGTAATAATTTCGCTTTTGAAAATTTTGTCGTAATCCGCTTTAAGACAGTTAAGAATTTTGCCTCTTACGGGGATGATTGCCTGGAAATTGGCGTCACGACCCATTTTACAAGCGCCGAGAGCCGAGTCGCCTTCCACAATGTAGATTTCACGTTTGGACAAATCCTTGCTTCTGCAATCAACAAATTTCTGCACTCTGTTGGTAACATCAACATTACCCGAAAGCTGTTTTTTAATGTTAAGTCTTGTTTTTTCGGCAGATTCACGGCTTCGTTTGTTAACAAGAATCTGATTGGTTATCTTTTCTGCATCAACCTTGTTTTCAATGAAATAAACCTCAAGCTCGTGTTTTAATGTTTCCGTCATAAAATCCTGAATAAACTTGTTGGTAATGGATTTTTTAGTCTGGTTTTCGTAGCTTGTGGAGGTTGAAAACGAGCTGCTTATAAGAAGAAGTGAGTCAAGCACGTCGTTTGCCGTGATTTTAGATTCGTTTTTGTTGTATTTATTATTTGCTTTTATATACTTGTCAATAGCGTGCACAAACGCAGTTTTTACTGCTTTATCAGGGCTTCCGCCATATTCAAGAAAGCTTGAGTTATGGTAATATTCGGTTGCGCTGTTTTTATTTGAAAAACAAAACGCCATATCAAATTTTACCTTATAATCTTTTTTGTCTTCTCTGTCACGGCCCTTACCTTCGGCAGAAATCTGGTACAGTGCAGTAAGAGCATCCTCGCCCGCAAGCTCGATTGCATAATCTTCAATCCCTTTCGGGTAAAGATATTCAAACATCTGGGTGCCTTCGTCGGTTTCGTAATAAAGCACAAGCTTAAGACCTGCGTTTACAACCGCCTGCTTTTTCATTGTTTCTTTAAAATATTCAAGCGGCACATTGATATCGGTAAAAACCTCAAGGTCGGGACGCCATTTGATTGTGGTACCCGTTTTCCTGCCCTTATGCTCGGATTTTGAAAGACCGCCAATGTTTTCGCCTTTTTCAAAATGCAGGTCATATTTATAACCGTCACGAACAACCGAAACGTCCATATATTCGGAGGAATACTGTGTTGCACAGCTTCCCAGACCGTTAAGACCAAGTGAAAACTCGTAGTTTTCGCCGTCGTTGGTATTGTATTTACCGCCGGCATACATTTCACAGAACACAAGTTCCCAGTTGTATCTGCCTTCGCTTTGGTTGTAATCAAGCGGAATACCGCGTCCGAAGTCCGTAATTTCAATGGATTTATCTTTATAACGGGTTACCTCAATTAAATTACCGTAGCCTTCACGCGCCTCGTCTATTGAGTTGGAAAGAATTTCAAACACCGCGTGCTGACATCCGTCAAGACCGTCCGACCCGAAAATTACGCCGGGGCGCAGTCTTACTCTGTCCGCACCTTTAAGTGAGGAAATACTCTCGTTATCGTAAGCCTTAGTTTTGGCCACTTATACTCACACCTTTATCAGTTATTTTCAAGATTTGTAATTTTGTCAATTCTGTTCTGATGGCGACCGCCTTCAAATTCGTTTGTAAGCCAAGCCTTAACAATTTCAATTGCCACATCTTCGCCTACAACCCTGCCGCCAAGAGTAATTACGTTGGCGTTGTTATGACGCTTTGTCATTGCGGCAGAATAAATATCTCCGCAAACAGCCGCTCTTATACCTTTTATTTTATTTGCGGCAATTGAAATTCCTATACCTGTACCGCAAACTAAAATTCCTCTGTCACACTCGCCGCCGGTAATGCTTTTACATACAACCTCGGCAATGTCGGGATAGTCAACGCTTCCCATTTCGTGGATACCGAAATCCTTTACGTCGTATCCGTTATCCTCGAGCCATTTTACAATTTTATTCTTAAGTTCAAATCCACCATGGTCAGATCCTATTGCTATCACTTTTTATTCATCCTTTCTCTTTCTTGTTCCGCCTGCGATTTGCGGATATATACGGCATTCGCCTCGTCGGGTGATTTTGTGCCGTGAGTCTTTATTTCATCCATAGCCAGGGTAGCTACCGATGCTGCAGAGGGCATATTAAGATGTGGCGGCGCAAACAATATATTTTTGTTTGCAGCAAGCGCCGGCATATTTTTAATCGCTCCGTCGCCCATTACAAGAGTGGGAGTGGTTATTTCATTAATAATATCATCTATGTTTTTAACCTGCGGTTCAAGTAAGGTTTTGCATCCGTTCTCAAACTTATATTTGCCGCAGAACACCTGTGCGTTTCTGGCATCTATCATAGGCATTATGTCATATGAACACATCTGGTGGCGGTATGCCATTGCTTTAAGTGTGGATACACCCACCATATCTTTTTCCGTACCTGCCGCAAGACCCTTTGCCGTTGCAATGCCTATACGAAGTCCGGTAAATGATCCCGGCCCTACAGATACTGCAAAAACGTCAATATCTTTTGGTGTAAGATTAAGCTCTTTAAGAAGAGCATCTATCATCGGCATAAGCTTTTGTGAATGCGTCAGCTTATCGTCAATATAATACTCGCCAAGGAGTTTATTATCATCCAT
>JAZRHB010000084.1:0-1969 GCA_045644605.1 Clostridia bacterium | reverse complement strand
ATGTTTCGGGATATTACAAGACCCATTTTATTCGGCAGGTAAAACATCTGCCCGTGGGTAAGAACAAATACACATTTCCTTTATGTCAATTGCGCCACCGGTTGTATCAAGCGCATGGAGTTTGTCTATAGTTTCCTCATTGTCAAGCTGTACGGAAACACGGATGTTGTTGTCGGTTTCCATTACAGCAGAGGAAACAACACCTTTAAGCTCATTATTTGCCATTTGGTTACTTATTGTATTTTGCAGTTCTGTCAAATAGAGGAGTGTATAAGTACCTGTTTTAAATGTAACGGTAGTTTCTTTTCTGTTAAGCTCCCGGCAAATAAGAGCTCGGTTTTGGGGAGTATCATCAGTCAGAACAATCACAAAATTGCCGCCTTCGTCCAGATATGAACCGCCAAAAACAGCCGCTGCTTCACTTGATAAATTATACGGATTAACAGCATCGGCAAGTGGGGTGCCGCTTATATCAGAAGGAGGATCGGCAAAGATTTCTCCTTCACGGTAAGGTTGATTTGGCAAATGTATTACTTGCTGAGCAAGGTCTTCACTTTGTGTAGCCGGCAAAGAAACACACATATTATGTTCGGGCACATCCGTATTATTTATAATAGGTATGCTTACTGCTGCAACAAGAACAAAGCATGCCGCAACAGATGCCCATTTAACCCATTTGAAAGATTTTGACGGTTTTACATCAGTATTATCAATTTCACCTAAAATTTCAAAAAGCTCATTTTTTGTCATAAATCATAGCCCCTTTCGGTCAAATATTCTTTTAAACCCTTTCTTATGCGGTTTAATAAAACGGAAATATTTCCTTCGGATTTGCCAAACAGCTTTGCAATTTCTTTTACCGGATAAGCATACATGTAACGGTAAACAAAAATGCTACGTTTTTCTTTTGAAAGAGAAGTTAGAAAGTTGTTTATATCTGCGATAAGTTCTTTTTTGTCAATTTCCTGTTCCACACTTTCGTTTCCGGAAACAATTTCGGAAAGCTCATCGAGAACCAGATTCATGTTTCCACCACCACGTTTTTCGGCAGTAAGATGTTTGCACTTGTCAAAGGAAAGATTTCTTACAATTTTACCTATGTAAGCCGCAAGATTTTCGGGTTTTTCGGGAGGGATTGAATTCCATAAACGGTGATAAGCATCATTTACACACTCCGCTGCATCCTCGTTGCTGCCAAGTATATTTTTTGCAATAGTATTGCAGTAACTGCCGTATTTTTTCGCAATCACATCAAGTGCATCCGGATTTCTGTCAAAAAACAGGCGCACAATTTCCTTATCATTCATTTTCATTTCCTCCTTTCATATAGGGACCCCTTCATTAATAAAGACGATAAAATAACATAAATCTTACATATAAAAAAAGGCTCTGCTTTTGCAGAGCCTTAAAAACTTATGAATTAAAGTTCTTTAATTTTAGCCTGTGCAGCTGCTAAGCGAGCAATCGGCACACGGAACGGTGAGCAAGATACGTAGTTAAGGCCGATTCTGTGGCAGAATTCAACGGATACAGGGTCACCACCGTGTTCACCGCAGATACCGCAGTGAATTTCCGGACGAACGTCTTTACCCATTTTAACAGCCATTTCCATAAGCTTACCAACACCTGTCTGGTCAAGTTTTGCAAACGGGTCGTTTTCGAAGATTTTAGCATCATAGTAAGCATTGAGGAATTTACCAGCGTCATCACGTGAGAAACCGTATGTCATCTGTGTAAGGTCGTTTGTACCGAAGCAGAAGAATTCAGCTTCTTTAGCAATGTCATCAGCTGTAAGACAAGCTCTCGGGATTTCCATCATTGTACCAACTTCGTAAGCAAGTTTAACGCCCGCAGCAGCAATTTCTGCATCAGCCGTAGCAACAACTACGTCTTTAACGTATTTGAGCTCTTTAACTTCGCCTGTAAGCGGAATCATGATTTCAGGTTTAACTGTCCAGTCAGCGTGTGC
>JAZRHB010000083.1:0-7246 GCA_045644605.1 Clostridia bacterium | reverse complement strand
CTTAAAGGACAGGCACTTGAACTTCAGCTTGAACTTAAACTTCTTGCGGATGTGGGTCTTTTAGGGTTCCCTAACGTAGGTAAATCCACAATACTTTCAATGGTAAGCGATGCTACTCCTAAAATTGCCAACTATCATTTTACAACACTTCAGCCGAACCTTGGTGTTGTTAAAATGGGCGAGGGCGAAAGCTTTGTAATTGCCGATATTCCGGGACTTATTGAAGGCGCACACGAAGGTGTTGGTCTTGGACATGCATTCCTGCGCCACGTTGAAAGAACAAGAATTCTTATACATGTTGTTGACGTTTCGGGAATTGAAGGCAGAAATCCGGTAGAGGATTTTGATGCAATCAATGCCGAGCTTATGAATTATAAAATATCACTTGCGGACAGACTTCAGGTGGTTGCTGCAAATAAAACCGATATAGCCAGTCCCGAGCAGGTTGCTGAGTTTAAGGCAGAAATGGAAAGCCGCGGATACGTGGTTTTTGAAATTTCTGCGGCAACCAATAGAGGCTTAAAAGAGCTTATTGGCAGCGTATATACAATGCTTAAAGATATTCCTGTACCCGAAATTCACGAAATCGAAGTTCTTACAGATGAAGCGGCGGAAGAATTGCCGTTTGAAGTAAGAAAAGAAAACGAAAAATATGTGGTTGAGGGCGGATATATTGAATATCTTATTGATTCAACCAATTTTGATGATGATGAATCGCTTAAATTCTTCCAGGATGCGCTGAAACGAAAAGGTATTGTTGCGGCGCTTGAGGAAGCGGGAATTGAAGAGGGAGATACAGTTAAAATGTACGACCTCGAATTTGAATTTGTATTTTAAGCCGAGTGGAGCAGAACCCCACAAGGTTTTAAACTCTTCGACCTTTAAATGAAGGGAAAATGAAAGAAAAAATATTAAAATGTAAAGGCTTGTGGGGTCTACTCCCCTCGGCTTTAAGGTGGTTTGAATATTGCTTACAGGTAAACAAAGAGCTAAATTACGTTCAATGGCAAATACCATTGAACCGGTAGCGCAGATTGGTAAAAACGGAATTAACGAAACTTTCATAAAACAGCTTGATGATGCGCTTGGTGCAAGAGAACTTGTTAAAGTAACCGTGCTTGAAACAGCACTTATGACAACAAGGGAAGCTTGCGGCATTTGCGCCGAAGAACTTGGCGCAGAGCCTGTGCAGTGCATTGGGTTTAAATTTGTAATTTACAGACCCGCAAAGGAAAAGAAAAAACGTAAAATTGTTATATAACCGGTGATTTTATGAAAACAGGTATTTTTGGCGGAAGTTTTGACCCTCCGCATACGGCGCACGTGCAAATCGCACTTATGGCAAAAGAAAAGTTCTCACTTGGCAGAATCATAATGATTCCTACAGGGCAGCCACCACATAAAGAAACGGCAGGGGAAATTCACCACAGGTATAATATGTGCCGCATAGTTGCCAAAAAGCATGGGTTTGAAATTTCCGATTATGAGATAAACAAACAAACCTGGTGCTACAGCTTTGAAACGCTGGAATATTTCAAAAATCTTTATCCCGATGATGATATTTATTTTATCATCGGCGGCGACAGTATGAAAAATTTTGGCAAATGGAAAAATCCGCAGCGGATACTTGAGCTTTGCAGCCTTATTGTTGCCTCCCGCGATGAGGGTACAGATGAAGCTGTACGTGAAGCCGAAAAAGAATATAACACAAAAATTTATCTTCTTGATAATGAAAATATTGATGTTTCATCAAGCGAAATCAGGAATATCATAAAGGGTGATGGAAATGCTAAAGGTGTAGAGCCTGAAATTTTAAAGTACATTGCCGAAAATAAATTGTACAGGTGATAAAATGAATTTTGTTGAGGCAAAAATAAAAATGCAGAAACTTGTTACTCCCGAAAGATATAAGCACTCTCTCGGTGTAATGGAATTTGCAGGCGAGCTTGCTGAAGTTTATGGTCTTGACGTAGAAAAGTTAAGTTTTGCCGGACTTATTCACGACTGTGCAAAATCACTCCCCGACGAAGAAAAGCTTGAACTTATGTCAAGGTTTGGTGGGGCAGACGAAACTGTAATGGCATCAAAAGGACTCTGGCACGGACCCGCCGGTGCGGAATATGCAAAAGAGCATTTCGGCATAGACGACGAAATTTATGATGCAATTTTTTACCACACCATAGGCAAAGAAAATATGAGCCTTTTTACACAGATAATTTACCTTGCAGATGTAATTGAACCAAATCGGGATGCCGAGTTTGACTGGGCAAAAGATTTAAGGGAACTTGCCCGCCACGATATTGACGGGGCAACTCTTGTAGCACTTAACAACACAATAGCACATGTTATTGAACGAAATATGGTTATGCATACGGAATCGATAAAACTTCGTAACCGTATCTTGTTAAACAGGAGAAAATAAAATGGAATCAAACGAATTTGATAAAACAATGGAAATCCCGGCGGTAAAACCTGCCGATGAAGATATATCGCTTGAAAAAACACTGGTGCCGATGCCTAAGTCGGACTTTAAAGAAACCGGAAAAGAAGAGGAAACTTACGAACCGGAAATTCCGGAAGGAACTCCTGATTTTGTAATTCCTGAATGGGTTAGTAAAAAACCGGAACCTGTAAAAAAAGAGGTTCCAAAACCCGAACCTATTCTGGAAGAAGATTTACCTGACGATGAAAAAACAGGCCCAAGAATATGGGTGCCGGTGCTTATAAGCGCTATAGCAATGATAGTTATGTGCATTTCGCTTATTACAACATACGTGATTCCGGTATTTTACGAAAACGGATTTGCAAGCGGAATGGCAAAAATTGTATCTCCGATTATTGGTGTAAACCTGCCGCCTGAAGATGCAAACGTGCTTCTTCTCGGTGTGGATAAGGACGGATACAGAACCGATACAATAATGATTGCACATTATGACGACGAGGCAAAAATCGTAACGGTAATGCAAATCCCGCGTGACACATATGTTGGCGGTAACGGCAGATACGATAAGAAAATAAACTCGGCGTATTTTGCCGGTATTGACCAGCTGAAAAAAGAAATAAAAATGGCATACGGAATAGACATTCATAAGTATGTAACAGTTGACCTTGAAGGCTTCAGACAACTTGTTGACCTTCTTGGCGGGGTTGAGGTTTATGTTCCGATATATATGGATTATGATGACCCCGAACAGAACCTGCATATTCATATACCGGCGGGCACGCAGGTGCTTGATGGAAAGCAGGCGGAAGGCTTTGTAAGATACAGAAAAAGCAACGACGGTGTGGATTACCCCAGAGAAAAATCGCAAAAAGCGTTTTTATCCGCAATGTTTAAAAAGGTTGCAACTCCGGAGGGAATTGCAAAAGCACCGGAAATGCTTGAAATTGCGGGTAAATATATAGAAACCGATTTGACAACATCTCATATTCTCGGATATGCTTCGGCAATTCTTGAGCTTCCGGAAGGAAACCTTGTGTTTATGGATGCGCCCGGCTCGGCAGGACTTATTTCGGCAGGATATTATTTCTTTGTTGATAAAGAGGACGCGGCAAGCGTGGCAAAACAGTATTTCGGTGCAGCCGAAAACCTTTATCTTGCATCTGATAATATTCCAACATATGTTCCGGAAACCGTAACAGAGGAAGAACCGGAAAAAACACCGGCACCGTCGTCTACCAAAAAACCGACAAAAACGGTAAAACCAACGGCAACACCTAAACCGACGGCGAAACCGACTACAACGCCGAAACCCACTCCTACACCAAAACATACACCACTTCCAAGATAAAGGGAGGAATATAAATGCTTAGTTCAAAAGAAAAAGCAATTGAAATTGCAAAAATACTTGACAGTAAAAAAGGCGAGGACATTCAGGTTCTTGAAATAAGGGAACTTACGTCTATGTGCGATTATTTCATAATCTGCAGCGGCGGGTCAAGCCTTCACATAAAAGCTCTTTGCGATAATGTTGAAGAGCAAATGAAACAAAAGGGCATAACTCCAGAGCATAACGAGGGCGTGGCAAGTGCGGCATGGCTTCTTATGGATTACGGCGACGTTGTTGTGCATATATTTGACCATGAATCGGCTTCGTTCTACAATCTTGAAAGACTGTGGGCGGATGCGCCGAAACTTGATATACAATTCTAAAATAAAACCGGAGGAATAAAAAATGAGCTATAATTATACTGACATTGAACAAAAATGGCAAAAGAAATGGGACGAGAATAATACATTTGCGGCATCCGATGACAAATCAAAACCCAAGTATTATCTTCTTGTTGAATTTCCGTATCCGTCAGGACAGGGACTTCACGTAGGTCACCCGAGAAGCTATACTGCACTTGATATAGTTGCCCGTAAAAAGAGAATGGACGGATATAACGTTCTTTATCCTATGGGATGGGACGCGTTCGGTTTGCCTACAGAAAACTTTGCAATTAAGAACAAAATTCATCCGAAGGTTGTAACAGAAAACAATATTGCAAACTTCAAACGTCAGCTCAAAAGCCTCGGCTTTTCATTTGACTGGACAAGAGAAATAAACACAACCGACCCGAACTACTATAAATGGACACAGTGGATTTTCCTTAAACTGTTTGAAAAAGGACTTGCATATAAACAGGAAATGCCTATCAACTGGTGCACAAGCTGTAAGGTAGGTCTTGCAAACGAAGAGGTTGTTGGCGGCGTTTGTGAACGTTGCGGCGGCGAAGTTATTCAGAAAAATAAAAGCCAGTGGATGCTTAAAATCACTGAATATGCGCAAAAGCTTATTGATGACCTTGACCAGACAGATTATATTGATAAAGTAAAAGCACAGCAGAAAAACTGGATTGGACGTTCCGAAGGTGCTGAAGTTGATTTTAAAATCGACGGCGATGACAATATAATCACAGTATACACAACAAGATGTGATACACTTTTCGGTGCAACATATGTTGTTCTTTCTCCTGAACACGAACTTATCGGCAAGCTTAAAGAAAAAATCGAAAACTACGATGAAGTTAAAGCTTATATGGCAGAAGCTGCTAAAAAGACAGAGTTTGAAAGAACAGAACTTGCAAAAGAAAAAACAGGCGTAAAACTTTCCGGTATCATGGCAGTAAACCCTGTTAATAATACAAAAATTCCTGTATTTATTTCCGATTATGTACTTACTACATACGGAACAGGTGCAATTATGGCGGTTCCCGCACACGATACACGTGACCACGAGTTTGCTTGCAAATTCGGTCTTCCGATTATTGAAGTTGTTGCAGGTGGACAGGACGTTCAGAAAGAAGCATATACAGATACCTATACAGGTACAATGGTGAACTCCGGATTTATTACAGGAAAAAGCGTTGATGAAGCGATTTCCGCAATGATAGACTTCCTTGAAAAAGAAGGAATCGGTAAAAGAAAAGTTAACTATAAACTGCGTGACTGGGTGTTCTCCAGACAGAGATACTGGGGTGAACCTATTCCACTTGTATGGTGTGAACATTGCGGCTGGGTACCGGTAGATGAAAAAGACCTTCCGCTTACACTTCCTGAAGTTGAAAACTATGAACCGACAGATAACGGCGAATCTCCGCTTGCTAAAATAGACGAATGGGTTAACACAACATGTCCGAAATGTGGAGCACCGGCAAAACGTGAAACTGATACAATGCCGCAGTGGGCTGGTTCATCATGGTATTTCCTCAGATATATGGACCCGCATAACAATGACGAATTTGTATCAAAAGAAAATGTGGAATACTGGGCACCGGTTGACTGGTATAACGGCGGTATGGAGCATACAACACTGCATCTGCTTTATTCACGTTTCTGGCATAAATTCTTATACGATATCGGCGTAGTTCCTACAGCGGAACCGTATAAAAAGCGTACATCACACGGCATGATTCTGGGTGAAAACGGCGAAAAAATGTCCAAATCAAGAGGCAACGTTGTAAACCCTGATGATATAGTAAACGAATTTGGTGCAGATACTTTCAGAACATATGAAATGTTCATAGGTGCGTTTGACCAGGCAACACCATGGTCAACACAGGGAGTAAAAGGCTGCTACAGATTTATGGAACGTGTATGGGCACTTCAGCATCTCCTTGTAGATGAAGAAGGATATTCAAAAGAGCTTGAAAGTTCAATGCATAAAGCAATCAAAAAAGTCGGCGAAGACATTGAACGTATGAAATTCAACACCGCTATTGCAACACTTATGGCACTTGTTAACGATTTCAACAAAGTTGGAAGAATTACAAAAGGAGAGTTCAAAACTTTCCTCCAGCTTCTTAACCCGACAGCACCGCATATCACCGAAGAACTTTGGGCAATGCACGATTTCGGCGGCGAAATCGCATACAGACCGTGGCCGGAATATGATGAATCCAAAACTGCTTCTGATGAAATTGAAATTGTTCTCCAGATTGGCGGCAGAGTTAAAGACAAAATGATGATTCCTGCAGGTCTTGACAAGACGGCAATGGAAGAATTCGTAAAAGCTTCCGGAAAGCTCGAAGAAATTGCAGAAGGCAAAGAAATTGTTAAAATAATCTGTGTCCCGGACAAACTTGTGAACCTTGTTGTAAAGGGATAAAATGGGTACGAAAGCAAAGAATTTACTGATAGCAGTTTTGGTAATTGCATTAATTGTTGTAATAGTAAGTTTTGTGAAATATCCCGTAATAAAAGAAACAAAAACATTTAACATTCCGAAAATCTGTGTTCATATTAAAGGAGCTGTCCGCAGTCCCGGTATGTACGAGCTTGACGCATCGTCCCGCGTTAATGATGCAATCATAGTAGCGGGCGGTGCGCTTGAAAATGCAAATTTAAATGCAGTAAATCTTGCCCGTTTTCTTGAAGACGGGGAAGAGGTAATTATCCCTGAGATTGTTTCTGGAACAGACAGCGACAATGGGACTTTGAAAATTAACATAAACACAGCAGACATAGAGCAGCTGTGCAAAATTGACGGAATAGGGGAAATTACTGCGAAGCAGATTGCCCAATATAGAAGTGTTATTGGGAAATTTTCGGTAAAGGAAGAAATAATGAATGTTCCGGGAATCGGAGAAGTGTTGTTTGAAAAAATAAAGAATAAAATTTGTATTAATTAAAAACAGGAGGAATACAAATGGGCAGTAAACTTAGGAGTAACATTCTTAATTGGTTTGGATTTGTTAATGTAGCGATAGTTTTGCTCTATATGTTGTTTATATTTTTAGTAGGAACAAGACCGCAGTTTGTGCC
>JAZRHB010000082.1:0-10275 GCA_045644605.1 Clostridia bacterium | reverse complement strand
CTTGGAATAAAGGTTTATCACCACTATTCAATTGAAGGATACCCGTCTGATATTACCAAAATCGTAAGCGATGATGGGTTTGGCAAAAACGAATATATCGAAACCTCAAGAGACCTTATTGTTGTTACTGCACCCGGCCCCGGAAGCGGTAAAATGGCAACTTGTCTTTCTCAGCTTTATCACGAACACAAAATGGGTCTTCAGTCGGGATATGCAAAGTTTGAAACGTTCCCTATCTGGAATCTTTCCCTTACACATCCGGTTAACCTTGCTTACGAAGCGGCTACAGCCGACCTTAACGACGTTAATATGATTGACCCATTCCATCTTGATGCATACGGTGAAACAACAGTTAACTACAACCGTGATGTTGAGATTTTCCCCGTTGTTAAAGCTATGCTTGAAAAAATTCTTGGTACCTGTCCGTACAAATCACCTACCGATATGGGGGTTAATATGGCAGGTAATTGCATTATAGATGATGAGGTTACAAAAAGCGCATCCCGTCAGGAAATCCTGCGCAGATATTATGCAGCTCTTTGTGACGAACGCAAAGGCGTTTCCTTTGAAGAAGATATTATATACAAACTTGAACTGCTTATGAAAAAAGCAGGAGTAACAGAAAATGACCGTGCAGTTATCAAACCTGCGCTTGAAAAATCAGTTGAAACAAATGCTCCTGCGGCGGCCATTGAACTTTCCGATGGTAGAATTGTAACCGGAAGAACATCCGACCTACTTGGTGCATGCGCAACTCTTCTTTTAAATGCATTAAAAGAACTTGCCGGAATTGACGACAGCATTCATCTTATTTCACCGATTATAATTGAACCTATACAACATCTTAAAACCGACCATCTCGGCAACCGCAACCCAAGACTTCATACCGATGAAGTTTTGATTGCTCTTTCGATTTGTGCGGCAACCGATGCCAATGCCGAGCTTGCAATGCAGCAACTTTCTAAACTTCGCGGATGTGAGCTTCATTCTTCAGTAATACTTTCGGCTATTGACGAAAAGGTATTTAAACGACTTGGCATAAACGTTACCTGTGAACCTGTTTTCCAGGCAAAAAATCCTACAATGGAATAAAAAAACAAGGCATCCCAAAGGATGCCTTTTACTTTATTTAATTTTTCTTGCTTCGGTATAGAATCTCTTATCACAGGCTTCACCCATTGAGAATGTTTTTCTCGGAAGTGCGCCATCAATGATAACAGATTTATATAAATCCGATTTATCCATCGCATCAAGAATCATACCAAAATTCGAAGAGTCTGTGCAAAGCTTATATACAACGTCTTCGCCGTGGATATAATCCACTTCGCCGCCGTTTTTCTCAATATAAGCATCAATAAATTTCTGCAGTGTTGCAACAGTAAGGTATTCACTTGGATTTGTTACCGTTACTTTTTTTCCTTTTCCATTTGCTACGAATATAAAGCTCTGTCCTTTTGCATCATCGTCATAGGATATGTTATATTCTTTTTCAAATTCAGCAAGGAATTTATCGGCATCAAGTTCAAAAATAACTCTGTGGATTGCTTCAAATTCAAGAGAAGCACCATGAAGGTTAACAAGCTCACAAAGTGCATATCTTGCAGGAGAGGTTTTTGCTGCATCCCCTATTTCTTTTTTAAGGTTTTCGTAGTATGCTTTTGCAGTTGCAAGAGAATGGTTTCCGTCGCCCATTGCATAGATAAGGGGACTTTCCTTTTTAACGCCGTATTTTGTGTTGAACGCATCAATATCATCAAGTGCGGCAAGCTTTTTATCAAGGATGTCTGCCGCTTCTTCTGACATTTTATATCCTGCAATATGACCTGAAGACTGCATCATATCAAAATCATACACTTTTTCAAATGTATCTGTAATTTTGGAATTAGATTCAATGATATCACATTCCTCATCATCAATAAGAAGCATAATGTGCGGAAGCTCTATGGCCGCATTATTGCGCACCTTAAGTCTTGGCGGAATTCGGGAAATAACCGTTCCTTCTGTTGCACGGATTTTGGTCTCGGAGCCTTTGTTATAATCATAATCTTCAAGGTCAACTGCGCCAACAATTCCAAGACGTTTTACGCCGTTTGCAAGGGTACGTTCAACATAAATATATGAATTTTTATGTACTTCAAAAACGTCTTCTTCCATATATTTATTCATTGTTTTATTTGTATTTTCAATTCTTTCATCAATATCTGCGTCGTTAAGATATATTTCAGGGATTGTAAGACGAAGTGTTGATTTTTCATCCCCTACAAAAGAGGAAACCGTGTTCCAGTATTCCGGTTCGGATGTGTACTGGTCGCAAGCTACAACGCTCCATTTTTTCATTTTTTCGCCGTCCTTTGAAAATTTCGGCAAAAGTATATCTGCTTTATTAAATGTCATAAAAACCACCTCAATGTTAGATTATAACATACTTTTATAATAATGTAAAGTATTGAAAAAAGAATATTTGTGTGCTAAAATGAAGAAAAGGAGGTATGTGAAATGAAAAAAATATTGTCTTTACTTTTGATTATTGTTATGATTTTTGTTTTGTGTTCGTGTGATAAACCTGATTATGCCGACTATTGTTATGATTACCTTTATGATGAAATTATTCCGGAAACAGGAATGCGAAACGGCGATATTTCAGATGTAGATATGCGTTCTATGAATTGGGACGGATACGAACCGCAAAAAGGACTTATATTTTCACTTATTGAAGATTTGGACGGCGACGGTATACCTGAGCTGATTACCGGAGAAGAAACCGAATGTAATGACTTTTTCGGCGATGAAAACACAAAGAACACTGCAATTAAAATAAAGTTATACGGCATAGCAAAAGGCAAGGTTTCGTTTATTGATGAAACAGAAATCAAGCAGCTTCTTCCGCTGTTTTCGTTTGTTGATATTACATTTAATGATAAAACATTGTTTGTTTCAGGAATCGGTGCGTGGGCAGGCGACCCACCGTTTAATGACCATTACGTTATAAAGCTTGATGATGGTAAGCTTGTTCAGGAAAAGCTGTCCACAATGGATATGTTTATTACAATCCCGCCTGAAGAAATAAGTGACGAAGAAAAAGATGTAGTTTACGGCACGTTAAAAAAACTTAAAGATTACGGATTTAAGTATGAAGATATTTATGATATAACGGGCAGAACCAACTCAGCAGTACTGCTTGCAACTTATTCCCTGTTTGGCAAAGACGGACGAAGCAGCGAATATTTTGACGGAAGACAAATCCCCAAAAAAGGATTTTATGATTATACTCATCGAAAGAAATAAAAAAGGCTTCGGTTTCGGCGGTTATTCTTAGGGAGAAATCGGTTTTGAAACCATCTTTTTAGTTTATACTGCATCAAAAAGCACCGTAATACATAAGTATTGCGGTGCTTTTAATCTTTGTATGATTTCAAAAATCTGTGTTTCAAAACTGCCTAGCACCACAAAAACCATTATTTTGAGTGCAGAGCAAGGAAAAACTGCACAGAAACCCTGGCGGGTTTCAAGCGGTTTTGACACTGCTATGTGCCAAAGGAATGGTTTTTGGGCGAATGATCCCTGAGAATAACCGCCGTTCGAAGCCCTTATTTTATACGAGCAGTTTTTCCTCTTCTTCTTGTTCAAGTTCGCGGTATGCAACCTTGCCGACAAGTGTTTTCGGCAGGCTGTCACGGTACTCATATTCCCTCGGAAGAGCATATTTTGCTATACTTTTTTCGCAATGCGCTTTAATAGACGCTTTAATTTCTTCTGTTGGAGTAAATCCCGGTTTAAGTACAATAAATGCTTTAACTCTTTGCATTCTGTAATCGTCCTTTACGCCGATAACCGTACTGAACATTACCGCCTCGTGAGAATCAATAACATTTTCTATCTGCGACGGATAAACATTATATCCGCTTGTTATAATCATTCGTTTAAGACGCTGAACAAAATAAACAAATCCATCTTCATCCATATAACCGAGATCACCCGTATGGAGATAAATTTTGCCATCGTCGTGCATGCGGAGTGTCTGGCTTGTTTCTTTAGGATTGTTTATATATTCTTTCATAAGGGTTGGGCCCGCAATACAGATTTCGCCCATTTCCCTTGCCGGCGCTTCCTCGTGGGTGTTTGGAACAACGATTTTATAATATGTATCCGGGAACGGAATTCCGATACTTCCTTCACGATAGTAATCAATAGGTGTCAGACAACTTGCCGTTACACATTCGGTTGTGCCGTAGCCTTCACGCACCTGAATGGTTGCGCCATGGTTTTTAAGGAATGTATCCATTTTCTTTTTAAGCTCAATAGAAAGCGAGTCACCGCCGCTGAAAAGTCCTTTAAGTGACGAAAGGTCAACACCTTTCATACCTTCGTTACGAAGCATTGCTTCAAAGAGTGTCGGCACTCCTGCCATATAGTTAGGGTTATGTTTTTTGAAAAGTCCCGGGAACTCGTCTACATTCAGTCTTGGCACAAGCACGCATTTACCACCGCTTGCAAGAATTGTATGAATTCCTACGCCAAGTCCGAAGCCATGGAATACCGGCATTACGGAAAGCATTACATCCCCTGCGGCAAAACAGCCCGATGCCGCTGCCGTCTGCATTGCAAGTGCATTAAAGTTAAGGTTGGTAAGAAGTATTCCTTTTGACGTGCCTGTTGTACCGCCGGAAAACAGAATTGCCGCCGCATCTTCCCCGACGCCTTTAAAGATTACATCTTTATTATATGTTTTTCCTTTTGCAAGAAAGTCCTGCCATGAAATAACCCACGGGTCGTTTTCAACTTTGGGTTCATGACCGATGAATTTATATAAAAATCCTTTGACTTTAGGAAGTGCTTCCCCTATTTTACAGGCAATTACTTTTTCTACCGCAGTTTTTCCTTTGATAGCCTCAAATTTATTATAAAACTGTGTAAGTGTTATTGCAATACGGCTTTTGCTTTCATTAAGATAAAACATAATTTCGTTTTCTGCAGAAAGCGGATGCACCATACTTGCAATAGCACCAATCTTATTGATTGCGTAAAACATTATTACCGCCTGCGGAATGTTTGGCAGGCAAACAGTAACAGCATCGCCATATTTTATTCCCTGCGCCGCAAGTGCTTTGGCGCACAGGTCAATTTCATTTAAAAATTCTTCGTATGTTACGGATTTTCCCATAAAGTCATACGCTATGTAAGAAGGATATTTTTCTTTCGTTTTTTTAACCATATCATACATTGATATGTCGGGGTAACTTAGTGTATGCGGCACATCCCCGTAATATTTAAACCAGTTAGCATCAGAACTCAAAATCAATTTCCTCCCCTAATGTTTTATCGAGAAGCTCGGGGTTTTTGAACAGATGTTTAATAAGTTTAAGCGAACGTGCAAAATAAAATCCGTCTGCAATACGTTCATCAAGAGTTACGCCAATATTCATAACATCACGTGTGGAAAGCTCACCGTTTTCATCCGGCATAAGCTCTTTATGTATTTCACCTATTGTTATTACAATTCCGTTTGTACCGAAATTGTTAAGGTGGTGATACACGGCATCACATTTGATACTGCCAAGGTTTGACAAAAGTACCGTTACATAGTTTGTATCAACACTGCTGAAAGCTTTCGGCATAAGACCGTGATTGTCCGCAAAGTTCATAAACCACATAAATGCCGTCATTATTGGTTTAGGAAGCTTTTTTACGATATTGAGGATATCATCAACACTTTGTCCTTTATCCTCACGTTTTGCTTCTTTTACCTGCGGGCAAAGTTTATCTGTTATTGCTGTAACATTTTCATCGTCTTTAGGGCGATAAATCATAAGCGATTCTTCCGCATGGTCTGTAAAGCGTTTTTTAATTGTAAACCCCATTGAAATCTCGTGGCGCATATAGTAGCGTTTGCCCGATATGTATCTGTTAAGAAGCGGGCGCATTTTTATTGTTCTTGCAACCGCCGCAATTACACAATGAAACATTGTTACTTTTCTCTCGCCGCTTGCATTTTTTTCTTTGATATATTCAAGAACTTCAGTTACGTCAAGTTTCTCGTTTATGTACACTTCCGCCTGTGTTCTTTTAGGCATAAGGTATGCCATATAAAAATGGACACCGTCAATATCTTTGATGCGGTATGCATCATTTCTGTCTCCCCATTTTCTCATGATATCACTCCTTAAATAAAGTACATACCTTGACATTATACCACAAAAATCGTCAAAAATCAACCCCGCAGGGTGCGGGGTTACATAATCAAATTTACAAGTTCTGTTTCCATACATTTCCATTCGTTTTCATCGTAGATAAAATGCGCGGATTTTTCAAGTACATTAAGTTTTATATTTTCTTTTTTAGGAATATAATCAACGGATTTCATTGAAACAAGCTCGTCTCTTACCGACTGGAAGATTACCGTTTTTGTTTCAAGCCCATTTATCACATTTCTCATTCTTTTTGATTCTCTGAAAAGCTCTACGTACCGCGGCACCCAGTCCACATATTCCCATAAATTGCTGCTTAAGTTTATACTGTTCATTGTTTTGTATATTGCCGTAATTTCATCATCAACATCAAAAAGGGTTTTTACCGTATTTACAACCGCAGAGGCTTTTACTCCTATTTTAAGCGGCGTTTGCATAAGAAAAAGACCCTTGACCTTATCGGAATAATTAATTGCTGTTTCTATTGCAAAAAAGGTGCCCATCGAATGCGCTACTATATAAATATTGTCATATGTTTCGGCAAGAAATTTTGCCACATCCGCAACCTGATGTTTCCATTCATCCATTGATACATTTGCAAAATCAACAACACTTCCGCCGTGACCTTTCAAAAGTATATTATATATGGAAGCCTTGTCTTTAACAACCGATACAAATTTTTCAAAATGCATCGGACTTCCAAGAATGCCGTGTATAAATAATATTGCTGTGTTACTGCCTTTAAGTTTATTTATATAGGTATTATGCGACATAGTTTCTCCTTTTAAAAATTTTGATAAAAAACTTTACACAAATTCCCGTACCAAGCATTGCAATTATCGTTCCTTCGCGAACACCGATGATTCTGAAATTAAAGAACACAAGCGACATTGACGTTGCAAGCGCTACACAGAAAACATCAAATGATATTTTTGTATTACCGAAATCTTTATTAAGCTTATCGGCTATAACCTTGACAAGTGCTTCCGCCGGATTCATTACCTTTTCTGATATTGCCGTAAGTGCAATGCCATATCCGAGAAGAACAACTCCTGCTACAGAAAAAATAAGTCTTGTTAAATATATAGTTGCCGGTATGCAAGAAAATATCCATACACCGAAATCCGTACACCATCCGAATATAATTGAAACCGGAATCTGCAAAAGATATTTGGCTTTAAAATCCTTTCGGAGAATTAACACCTGTGCCAGAATCATTATGCAATTAAAGAGTGTACTCCACGTCCCCAGACTCATTTCCGTAAATCTTATGCTTAAAACATTAGGTACAGAAGAAACGGTAGATACCCCCAGTTCGGAACATTTTGTAAGCGCAATACCAAGTCCCATAAAAAATGTTCCCACCATAAGTATAATATACCCTTTTAAATGTTTCATTATAACCACCTTCTAAATTAAAATACGGGCACATATATGCGCCCGCACTTTTAAATCAGATATATAAAATACGCCGCATACAGTGCAAGCATTGCCGCGCCTGACAATCTGGAAAGTTTGTTTTTTCCGAAGGCAAAAATCCAGAGTACCGCACCCGATATAATCATAGCCCACATATCAAACACAAATGCAGGGTTAAATACAACCGGTGTTATAAGTGCTGATGTACCTATTACAAAAAGGATATTGAATATGTTACTGCCGACAATGTTACCGATTGCTATGTCGGCATTTCCTTTTATTGCCGCTGTAACAGATGTTACAAGCTCGGGAAGTGATGTTCCGAGTGCTACAATTGTAAGGCCTATACATCTTTCGCTCATACCGAATATGGTAGCAAGCTTTGTTGCCGCATCTACAGTGAAATCACTGCCGAAAATTATAAGCGCAACACCAACTACAGTAAATAAAATAAGTTTCCAGAGCGGTTTTTGTTCTTCCTCGTACGGTTCTTCTTTATTTCGTTTCGCCATAACAAGCAGATACGCAAGATATGCAATAAAGAAAAGCCACAGAACTATTCCTTCCCAAAGAACTATTTCGTTTCCTGTGACAGAAAGTCCGAAAAACAGGAATGAAATAAGTATCATAAAAGGAATTTCATATCTTACAGTTGATTTTGCAACTGCAAGCGGTGTTATAACTGCAGTTAAGCCGAGAATGATAAGAACATTTATAATATTACTGCCGACAACGTTACCAATTGATATTTCCGCACTTCCCTGTAGTGCCGCAGTTATGCTTACTGCAGTTTCCGGAGCGCTTGTCCCCATTGCAACAATTGTAAGCCCTATTACAAGTTGCGGAATCCCAAATTTCCCCGCAATTCCTGCCGCACCTTCAACAAACCAATCTGCGCCTTTAACAAGCATCACAAACCCAAGAATAAGAATCGCCGTTTGAATTAATATTTCCATGTTTTTTCTCCTTTTTAAATTCTGAATATGCCAAGTCCGTCAAGTACAGATGAAACCAAAATCAAAATAATACATATAGGAGCTACATATTTGATAACTATTTCAAAAAGACCTTTGCTTTTAAACGGTCCTGTTATTTCAATTTCTTCAATAACTGTTTTCGGTTTAATAATATATCCTACAACAACACATGTAAGAAGTGCTACTATCGGCATAAGAACGCTGTTGCTTATAAAGTCAAAGAATGTAAGAATATCCATATTAAGCGGAGTAATAGAGCTCCATGCGCCAAACCCGAGCGTTGACGGAAGTCCAAGCAGAATTGTTCCCGCAAAAACAACAAGACACGCAAGTTTTCTGTTCATTTTTGTTTTATCACAAATAAACGATACTATTGTTTCCATAAGCGAAATTGATGATGTAAGCGCCGCAAAAAGAACGAGAATAAAGAACACTGCACCAATGATGCCGCCACCATACATACTGTTAAACACTTTCGGTAATGTTACAAACATAAGGCTTGGTCCTTTGCCGAGTGCTTCAGGACTGCCACCCGAAAATACAAATACTGCTGGGATAATCATAAGACCTGCAAAAAATGCAATTCCTGTATCAAAAAGTTCAATATTTCTTACTGAAGATTCAAGGTTTACATCTTTTTTCATATATGAACCGTAGGTAATCATAATACCCATTGCAAGTGACATTGAATAGAAAAGCTGACCCATTGCCGCAAGTACGGTTTTGATTGAAAACTTACTGAAGTCCGGTGTTAAATAATAAAGAACACCATCCATTGCGCTGGGCATACACATCGAATATATTGCAATAAAGAGAGACAATACTACAAGTACAGGCATAAGAACCTTACTTACTTTTTCTATTCCCTTTTCAACACCGAATAAAACTACAACAGATGTAAGCGCAACATAAATTACAAACCAGATGATAGGTTCCGCCGTTGCGCCTATGAATCCACCGAAAAATGCATCGTCTGCTGCTCCGGCTGCTCCATTTGTTACAAATTCCGCAAGATATCTTGCAACCCAGCCGCCGATAACCGAATAATACGGCAAGATTATTATTGGCACAAGTGCCGCAAGATAACCAACAAAAGCAAATTTTTTGTTAAGTGCTTTAAACGCACCAATTGCGCTGAGTCCCGTTTTACGACCAATTGCAATTTCTGCACACATAAGCGCAAAACCGAAGGTTATTGCAAGAAGAATATAAATAAGCAGGAAAATACCGCCGCCATATTGAGCCGCAAGATATGGGAAACGCCAGATATTACCAAGTCCGACTGCCGAACCCGCTGCCGCAAGGACAAATCCGAGCTTTCCGGTAAAGTTACTTCTTTTTTCGTTTGACATGAATAATCACCCTTTTTTATACATTAATAACTATTTTACCATATTTTCATCTTATTTTCAAGTATCACCTTACATCTTTTTGCCTCTTTTGACAAAATTTTTATGATTAAATTAGAAGATACGTCAATTGACAAAATATGTGTTTTTATGTATAGTATTAATGATATATATTTTTATCAAAATTTTTATATTTTGGAGGGGTTTTAGTATGAAACTCGTTTATGGCGTAAAGGACAAGCCTACCTTTGGCAAACTTCTGGTATTTGCATTCCAACAGCTTCTTGCAATTCTGGCGGCAACAATTGCTGTTCCTGCAATTATCGGTAACGGAATGTCACATTC
>JAZRHB010000081.1:0-2388 GCA_045644605.1 Clostridia bacterium | reverse complement strand
TCATAAAACGACGGAATATAAATTCCTTCAATTCCTGAAATTTGCTTTAAAAATTCAAAACGGGAAAGTCCGTCATCCTTCCATTTGCTGTACACATCAAGAACTTCGTTCCATATTTCTTCGCCTTCGCCTATAAGAAAGAAATCACAAAAATCCGCAAGCGGTTCGGGATTATATGCACAAGGACCGCCCGCGCATACAAATGTGTCACCCTCGGATCTGTCGGCAGACAAAAGGGGAATACCTGCAAGGTCAAGCATGCTGAGAATGTTGGTATAGCTCATTTCATACTGCAGGGTAAATCCCACAAAATCAAAATCTTTTATCGGGTCTTTGCTTTCAAGCCCATAAAGGGGTAAGCCCTCTTTTTTCATTTCGTCCTGCATATCAACCCAGGGGGTAAACACACGCTCAACCCAGGTATCCTCGCGCTTATTAAGACCATGGTATAAAATCTTCATTCCAAGATGGCTCATTCCCACCTCATACACATCGGGGAAACAGAACGCAAAACGGATTTTGGTATTTTTGTCTTTTACTATACTGTTCAGCTCGCCGCCGGTATAGCGCGCGGCTTTTTGTACTTTATTAAGAATATTCATAAGTTTCGCTCCAAAAAAAATAATATAAATATTATATAACAAGAAAAGATAAAAAACAAGATAAAAATTATAGGTATAAAAGGTTGACAAAGACATTTTTTTGTGATATAATTCATTATTAGCCGCATGGGGCAGGTTATAAATCCCATTTGGGTACCTGGTTGTCCGGCGAGTATGGAGGATGGAGGTGCTACTATGTACGCAGTTGTTGAAACAGGCGGCAAACAGTACAAGGTTGAAAAAGGCGACGTTATTTTCATTGAAAAAACAGGCGCAGCAGAAGGCGAAAAAATCAATCTTAACGTTGTTGCTATTATCGATGGTGAAAATTCAAAAATTGGTGCTCCGTTAGTTGAAGGCGCAAGCGTAACAGCAGAAGTTCTTGCTAACACAAAAGGCAAAAAAATCAGAATTTTCAAGTACAAATCAAAAAAAGGCTATCACAAACGCCAGGGTCACAGACAGCCGCTTGATAAGATTTCTATCAGCGAAATCAATGCTTAATTGTATATGACTAGATTAAAGTTTATACAGGATAAAAGTGGCAATTTGCTTGCATTTCGTATGCAGGGTCATGCGGAATATGCAAACGAAAACGACATTGTGTGTGCAGCATTGTCTGCATGCGTACAGCTTTTTGAACAAAGTGTGGTTGAACTTTTAGGTGAGGAAAAAGGCTCGTTTACAGCCGATGAAAAAACTACTGAAATTTCTTACTCATTGCCCGAAGTGGATGAGGAAAAGAAAAAAGTTTTTTATCTTCTTATTTCTTCATTTTATAAGTACGTTACCAGACTTCAAAAGCAATATAAGAAAAACATATATTGTGAAATGGAGGTTAAACCATGTTAAGACTGGATTTGCAATTCTTTGCACATAAAAAAGGTGTGGGAAGCACAAAGAACGGCCGTGACAGTGAGTCCAAAAGACTTGGACCGAAACGTGCTGACGGACAGAGTGTTCTCGCAGGTAATATCCTCGTTAAACAGAGAGGAACAAAAATTCATCCGGGTGCTAACGTAGGTAAAGGAAGCGACGATACACTCTTCGCTCTTATCGACGGAACAGTTAAATTTGAAAGATGGGGCCGCGACAAGAAAAAGGTAAGCGTATATCCTATCGCTCAGTAATTTCGGACTGTGATAAAATGTACAGACCGTGCAAATGCGAGATAATGTAAGAAATAGTTCGGACATTATCTTAGTTTAAAAATAAATGATAAAACCGCAAGGATTACCTTGCGGTTTTTTGTATCTTAAAGCATTTGCACTACGGACAAACTTCACCTCTCGCAGTACCTTTGTACAGCTTCGGGATTCAGTTTGTCCGTTCTGCACTATTTTCTCGCAGTCCCTATTAAAATGTACAGACCGTGCAAATGCGAGATAATGTAAGAAATAGTTCGGACATTATCTTAGTTTAAAAACAAATAATAAAACCGCAAGGAGTACCTTGCGGTTTTTTATATGTTTTCTATTTGCCAGTCTATTGGAATCATATTTTCGTTTTGTAAAATTGTGTTTGCTTTGGAAAAGTGCCTGCATCCCATAAATCCGCGACTTGCTGAAAGCGGACTGGGATGCGCTGCCGAAAGAACATAATGACGTGGGTTTGTAATAAACGGGAGTTTTTCCTTTGCGTTGTTTCCCCAAAGGAGAAAAACAATAGGTTTTTCACGTTCATTAAGCTTTTTTATAACTGCATCGGTAAAGTTTTCCCATCCTTTTTTGCGGTGGGAATTTGCCGCGCCTTCGCGCACGGTGAGCACTGCATTAAGTAGCAGTAT
>JAZRHB010000080.1:0-14475 GCA_045644605.1 Clostridia bacterium | reverse complement strand
GTGCAGGCTTTTTTAATTAAGTCAAAATAGCTTGGATTGGACAAGCTAAGTCCCGAAGCTGTACATTGGTACTGCGAGAGGCGAAGATTGTTCAAAGTGCGGGAGAATATTAAAAAAGGAATTCGTTAAAACGAATTCCTCTCCTTTAGTTACCGTTTATTGTTTTCGAATACCTTTTATTAACCAACTTTCTCCCGCACGCTCCGGGCATTTTAATTAAGTCCTATCCTAAATAAAAATCCATTGCGAGCATTAAACAAAATCCGATAAGAAGTGCATATGTTGCTCCCCTCTCACTTCCGTGAGCGTGAGTTTCCGGAATCATTTCATCACTTATTACATAAAGCATTGTGCCGCCGGCAAATGCAAGTGCAAACGGTAGCACAGCAGTTGACAGGCTTACTGCAAAATATCCTATAAACGTTCCTAAAATTTCAACTATACCCGTCAGCGCCGCTATCAAAAATATACGTCCGCTTTTCATTCCGGTTGCATACATTGGTGCAATTATCACCATACCCTCCGGAATGTTCTGAAGTGCAATACCCGCCGCAATTGTAAGCGCCTGCATATTGTTGCCTGTACCAAAACCTACGCCTGCCGCAATCCCTTCCGGCAGGTTATGAATTGCAATTGCCATTACAAAAAGCATTACCTTATTCATTTTTGCACTTTGTTCCGGATGAAGCTCCTGTTCCGCACCCGCCATACTGTGCAGATGTGGAGTAAGCTTATCTATTACATTAAGTATAAGTGCACCGCATATTATGCCTACTGTTGTTACAAGAACCGACCCGCTGTATTCAAGCGACGGAAGAACAAGTCCGCATACCGCCGCAGCAAGCATAACCCCCGCGGCAAAACTAAGTACTATATCACTGAATTTATGAGAAATTTTCTTGAATAAAAATCCTATTACTGCACCAATTACTGTTGCTCCGCCTACACCTAATGCCGTTAAAATTACAATAGACATACATATTCTCCTTTGTTATGAGTATACTATATTTTAACATATATTTTTATTCTTATCAAGTCTATAATATATTGACACGATAAATTAATAATGATATAATTATTTTATCACCAAATTATGGTAAGGAGGACAACAAAATGGAATTAAAAGGTTCAAAAACCGAACAGAACTTAAGAGAAGCTTTTGCAGGCGAAAGTCAGGCAAGAAATAAATATACCTATTTCGCATCTGTAGCTAAAAAAGAAGGATATCAGCAGATTTCTGCTATTTTTGAAGAAACTGCAAACAACGAAAAAGAACACGCTAAACTTTGGTTTAAAGCACTTGGTGAGCTTGGCGATACATCTGCCAACCTGCTTGCTGCTGCCGATGGCGAAAATTACGAATGGACAGATATGTACGATCGTTTCGCAAAGGAAGCTGAAGAAGAAGGTTTCAAAGCTCTTGCCGCTCAGTTCAGAATGGTAGCTGCAATTGAAAAATCTCACGAAGAAAGATATCGCAAATTACTTAACAATGTTGATATGCAGGCTGTATTTGAAAAAGCCGAAGAAACAATGTGGGAATGCCGCAACTGCGGACATCTTGTAATGGGCAAAAAGGCACCGCAGGTTTGTCCGGTATGTGCTCATCCTCAGGCTTACTTTGAAGTAAGAAAAGAAAACTATTAATCTTTAACATTTATAAAGTCCGTCAAAACTAAACAGAACCAGTAAAAACGGACAATGACAAAAAAACCTCCTACGGTAGAATGAGAGAAACTACCATAGGAGGTTTTTTATGTAAGGAATAAAAGGAATGAAAAGATATCCACAAGGAATCAGAGAAAAAATAGTTGCAGAATACGAAAATTTGAGCAAAAAAGTCAAGCGGCGGGTTTTTTCAATTATCTCTTGACTTCTTAGTAAAAACTGTAGTATAATTTGCTTTGTAAAATTGAATATTCACACAAAGTGTCGGTTATACCGCATAAGGTATAGCCGGTGAAAAGGGAATGGGGTGAGAAACCCCTGCGATACCAGTCGCTGTATATACCAAGGAATGTCTGTCGGCGAAAGCCGGTCATTGGGAAACTGAGAAGGCATAGACATATTCCGCTATAAAGGTATGAGCCAGAAGACCTGCTTTGATGCTGTTTCGTACGTGCTATGCATAGAAACAGTAGTTCCGGACTCGTCTTCCAGTGTCCGGAATGTGGTGTGCACAGAAATACTCTGCTGTGGTAATTTTAAATTGCCGCAGCTTTGTTATTTGCGGCAAAGGAAGGATGATTTAAAAATGAAGAAACTCTTATCCCTGCTGCTCAGTATTTGTTTATTGTTCAGCCTTATGGCCTTGCCTGTTATGGCAGAGGACTCCGAAAGTATTACCGCTTATTTCAGCCTTAGTATATACGGCGAAATTGCGGATGATAAAAATGGCAATTCTCTGGTACTTACTCCTGTTACTTTAACGGGCATCAGTGCCACTACCCTTGACGACATTCTGACAGCCGTTCACGAAACCTACTTTTCTGGCGGCTCAGACGGATATGCTACTGCTATCGGTCAATGGGGACCGTATATCAGTAAATTCTGGGGAATCGAAAACGGATTTTTCGGATATTACATAAACGGTGTTCCCGTTTCCGGTCCTGCGGATTTAATTGCAAACGGTGACTTTGTTGATTTTTGTGTTTATAAGAATGCATATCCTGATACCGAAGCTTATGCGGCGTTTAATACCCACCGCACAGAAACCTATGCATATAAGAACATTACTCTTACTCTTACCGAATCGGGTTATGATGAAAATGGCAATATGGTAACATTCCCGTCTGCAGATACGCAGATTTTTATTGATGATGCTGCTACTTCTAGTGTTACGGATGCAGATGGAAAGGTTACACTTTCTTTTGATACGGCAGGAACATATATTGTTTCTGCATACAAAACCAAAACAATAACTATTGGAGAAAATGAACTTACTGTTCCCGCAATTACAGCTCCGGTTTGTGTTGTAACAGTAAAAGAGCTTCCTGACGCAAGTATTACAGTTCCGTCTGATGTAACTTTATCAGTAAGTCAGAAGGATTACAGCGGGTATAACTACAGACCGTTTACCGCACTTGAAAGTGCCGTTATAAGAACTGATGACGTTGCCGGAACAGCTACACACTATTTTGAAATTGAAAACGGAAAGACCTGTAACATAAGAATAAACGGCGAGAACATTGTTACATATGTTGACACATTTACTAAAACAGAAAATTTTACACTTTCTGTTACTGCTGAAACTCTTGCCGCTGCCGGAACAAATAAAAAAGCCATTGACAGAAATGCAGCTTCAAATGACGGATATAACGTGGCGGATATTCTCCTTAACATAAACGAAAAAGGATATCTTAAGCTTGACAATATTGGCGATACATACAGAATAATTAACCTGCGAAACTGGGAGGCTGTAAACAGCACAACCGGTAACTATTTTATTGAACCTGACTATCATTATACTGTTATTGATGAATCCGGTAATGCAAGCGAAAGTGTTGTTACTGTAAGTGATGGCGGGCTTATTACCGCTGTTGGTGAAGGCAGTGCAATTGTTCTTGTAACTTATGATGCAATGAATGCACCCTATGCAATTGGCGGACCGTTTTTCGGTGCAATATGGCCCGAAAATACCGGCGTTTTTGTTGTAAGTGTAGGTGCCGGTGAAAGTGGCATAATAAGCAATATGACCGTTCCCGAAACATACACGAATGATGTTGCAACAGGTGCGTGGGGTGACGGCAGAGAATCACGTCTTTGCGGATATGCACTTGATGCCGAACACGATGTTCTTTATTTCACGGGCGAAAGCGGAAGCTATACCTTTACTCCGCAAACCGAAAACTGCAGTGTTTTCGTTGCAAATCCCAATATTGATACACAAATGACATTTGACGGATTTGTTCCGGTAAATAAAAACAGCGACTCAAGTTTTTCCGTGCCTCTTACAGCCGGAAGAAATATTATAAAGCTTGAAGCAGACGGAAAAGCCGAGTATCAGGTCATTACTGCAAAAAGGGTTAATATTACCATAAACAACGGTGAACCCGTGCATCCGGGCGACAGCATAAATATTGTTTTTGATACACTTTACCATCCTGCAAACAAGCTTGCCGGAATATACAATATGACCGCAAAAATGCAGTACAAAAATCCCGCAGGCGAAACTGTAAACGGCGGCAGTAATCAGTATAAATTCGCATCCACACCTTCTGCGCAGACACTTTCATTTACTGTTCCCGAAGATTATGACAAGGATGTTTATGTTTTAAACGGCGGCACACTTCAGGCGGCATCTTACGGCGACCCGTTCGGCAGCCACCGCACAATTACACTTGAAGCGGGAAAAGACCCGAACTTTACTGCAGCAAGCAGAAATGCAAATATGGGATTTTTGCCCGATATTGTGATTCCTGTTGTTGCAACCGACTCGCCACTTTCTTCTGTTACCCTTGATACAGACGGTGTTAAAACCGAATATTATTCCGGCGACAGTTTTGATGATACAAATCTTGTTGTTACTGCAAATTATGAAGACGGCACTACGCAGATTGCAAGCAATTATACAGTAAGCCCCAAAATTCTTACGGAAGATACTCAAGCTGTTACCATAAGCTACCGAGGTCAAAGTGCTGATATTCCCATAATTGTTGTGCCACTTGCAATCACAGCTATAGAAGTATCTGTGCCGCCGGCAAAAATATCTTATACAGAAGGCGAGTATTTTGATCCTACGGGTATGGTTGTTTCTTCTGTATATAACAGCGGAAAAAAAGAAGAATTAAACGATTATACATATTCTCCCACAACTGCTATTACAACAGAAGCAACTGAAATAACCGTGACCTACAGTGATTTTACCGCATCCGTTCCGATAAGTGTTTCTGCGGCATCATCTTCCGAAAATAACACAAACAGAATAACTGTATATTTCACGCTTTACGGTGATACTCATCATGGAGCAGATGAAACACACACTTATAAGGACGGCAATCTTGATTTATGGATCAGGCAGACAAAAATAACCGTTCCCCGTGGAAGCCATGTTATTGATGCACTTACAAAGGCTCTTTCAAGTGCCGGTATTCCCTATTCCAATCCTACCGGAAGCTACGTGGAAAGTATACGTGGACTGTCCGAATTTGATAACGGCGACCTTTCCGGTTGGATGTATAAACTAAACGGAAAACATCCAAGTCTTGGTGTTGATGAACAAATCCTGAAAAATGGTGATAAGCTTATTTTCCATTATACAGATGATTACACTGTTGAGCAGGAAGAATTTTATCCCACATCAAGACCCACGACAAAACCAAAGGAAGAACCAAAGGAAGAACCAAAAGAAGAGCCTGTTACTCCCACTCCTAAATTCACTGAAAATACATTTGCCGATGTAAAAATAAATGACTGGTATTATTCCGCAGTAAAATACGTTTACGAAAACAACCTTATGGAAGGCACCGGCGAAAGTTTTGAACCCGAAGCTGAAATGACTCGTGCAATGCTTGTTACAGTTCTTTACAGATTTGAAAATCCGGCAGAAAACAATGGCACACATTCTTTTGAAGACGTTCCGGAAAACGAGTGGTACAGCGATGCTGTTAAATGGGCAGTAGAGAGTGGTATAGTAAACGGAATAAGCGAAGGCATCTTTGCTCCTGATATTCCCGTTTCCCGTGAACAGATTGCACTTATTCTTTACAGATATGCAAAAAACAAAAACCCCGATATTTCGGGTAAAAATATTAGCGGCTTTGATGATACGGACGAAATAAGTATCTGGGCAAAAGATGCTGTTTGCTGGTCTGTTTCGTGCGGTCTTATGAAAGGCACAAGTGAAACAATCCTTTCCCCCTCTTCTTCATCAGACCGAGCACAAGTTGCAACATTCCTTATGAGATTTTGCGATTTGTTAAATAATGGACCGACACCGTTTGCAGAGGCAAACGGTGTCTTTGCCAATACTGCCGCTTATCTCATAAACACTGTAATAAATCCAAATCCGGGCTCTGTTGGCGGCGAATGGACAATTATAGGGCTTGCAAGAAGCGGCGAATTTGTTCCCCATGAATATTTTGAAAAATACTATTCAAGCCTTTGCAAGTATGTTTCGGAATGTGGTGGTGTATTACATAATCGCAAATACACTGAATATTCACGCACAGTTATTGCCCTTACCGCAATAGACAAAAATCCTGCTGATGTTGCCGGATATGACCTTATTTCTCCCCTTTTGGATTACGATAAAGTAATTCTTCAGGGAATCAACGGGCCCATCTGGGCACTGATTGCACTTGATTGCGGTAACTATTTTCCTGAATCAACCATACGCAAGCAGTATATTGACTTTATTTTAAGCCGTGAAATATCTGACGGCGGATGGGCACTTTCATCATCTTCTTCCGAAGCGGATGCAGATATTACCGCTATGGTGCTGACTGCACTTTCAAATTACCGGTATAATGCAGAAGTATCCGCCGCAATCGAAAGAGGAATTGAAATACTTTCAAAAATGCAAAATGAAAATGGCGGATATGCAAACTACAACGCCGAAAATTCCGAAAGCAGTGCACAGGTTCTTACAGCAATTTCCGCACTTGGTATTTCATATAAAGACGAAAGATTTGTTAAAAACGGATTTTCTCTTGTGGACAACATTTTAAGCTTTTATAATAAAAACGGATTTTCACATACAACCGAATCAAACCTTATGGCAACCGAACAATGTTTTTATTCTCTTGCAGCGGCAAAAAGATTTATATCCGGCAAGAGCCCACTTTTTGATATAAAATGAAGGTGTAAAAATGAAAATTTTAAGAAAATACCGTATTATTTTTCTTGCTTTTATTCTGATTGTATCAGGATGTAGTTCCAATATCTCTGCCCCTGAAATTGAGCTTTCTTCCCCTGTAGAAGTCATTGAAACGGCTGCTCCCTCAGCTACTCCTTCAATAACTTCAACTGCACCTGTAGCAGAAAAAAATCAAGTGCTTTTATGTACTCTTTCCGTAAAGTGTGACACTGTATTCAAAAACATTGATTCTCTTAACCCAGAAAAAGCCGAAATTATTCCCTCAGGCGGGATTATATTCTCCGAAAAAGAAGTGGTTTTCAGCAATGGTGACAGTGTATTTGATGTGCTTCTTCGGGAAATGAGAGGAAACAAAATTCATCTTGAATTTGTTAATGCTCCAATATACAACAGCACCTATATTGAGGGCATCGGTAACCTTTACGAATTTGACTGCGGTGAGCTTTCCGGATGGATGTACAAAGTAAACGGCAGTTTCCCGAATTACGGATGTTCAAAATATATTATTAAATCCGGCGATAAGATCGAGTGGATATACACCTGCAATCTTGGAAAAGATATAGGCGGAGAAAATATTTCCCAAAATCAGTAAATCTGTAAAAAAACCACAGCGAAAAAAGCAGTGGTTTTTTTATGTTTTGATGTGCTATTTTGTTTGTTAAAATATAAACTTGTCAAAAGCGTCTTTATATTGTTGACAAAAGGGGCTTTACTGTGTTAAAATCAAACTAGGATACTATTATCTGTATATAAGTATATTATACAGATAATTTACATACTCGTTTTATTCGCCCGCAAATAAAACGTTTATGAAATATGCGGGAGGAAAGGTGAGATTTTATGATTAATTTCAGCCAGTGGGATGGTTTTTCCGGCCGTATATGGAAAGAAGAAATCAATACCCGCGATTTTATACAGAATAACTACACACCTTATGACGGAGACAGTTCGTTCCTTGCAGGCTCCACAGAAGCTACCGATAAGCTTTGGGGAATTCTGCAGGATTTACAGAAACAGGAACGTGCCAACGGCGGCGTACTTGATATGGAAACCTCTGTTGTTTCCACAATCATCGCCTATAATCCGGCATATATGGGTGAAAACACAAAGGACCTTGAGAAGATTGTAGGTCTTCAGACCGATAAGCCGCTTAAACGTGCGTTTATGCCGTTCGGCGGTATAAAAATGGCAGAAAAGGCTTGCGAAACATACGGATATACTCCCGACCCGCAGCTTCACAAGATATTTACCGAATATTCACGTACTCATAACGAGGGTGTGTTTGATGCATATACCCCCGAAATGAAAAAGGCTCGTCATAACAAAATTATAACAGGTCTTCCCGACACATACGGCAGAGGCCGTATTGTAGGCGATTACCGCAGAGTTGCACTTTACGGAATAAGTGCACTTATAAAAGAAAAAGAGCATGACCTTGAAAATATCGGCGGCGGCGCAATGCTAGACGATGTTATCCGTCTTCGCGAAGAGGTTTCGATGCAGATTGAAGCTCTTAAAGATATGAGATTTCTTGCCGCAAGCTACGGATTTGACATTTCAAAACCTGCGGCAAACGCACGCGAGGCTGCACAATGGCTTTATTTCGGATATCTTGCCGCAATAAAAACACAGAATGGTGCCGCAATGAGCGTCGGCAGAATTTCGACATTCCTTGATATCTACATTGAACGTGATATCAAAAACGGAATTCTGACAGAAGAAGAAGCACAGGAAATTATTGACCATCTTGTAATGAAGTTCCGTATGGTTAAATTTGCAAGAATTCCGTCATATAATATGCTGTTCAGCGGCGACCCGGTATGGGCAACACTTGAAGTTGCCGGTATGGGCGTAGACGGAAGGTCTATGGTTACAAAAACTGATTTCCGTTTCTTACGCACGCTTGAAAATATGGGACCTGCACCGGAACCTAACCTTACCGTCCTTTATTCCAGCAAGTTGCCAGATAATTTCAAAAAATATGCGTCTGAAATTTCAATCCGCACAAGTTCAATTCAGTATGAAAACGACGATGTTATGAAACCCGTATGGGGCGATGATTATTCTATCTGTTGCTGCGTTTCCGCAACACAGACAGGTAAGGAAATGCAGTTCTTCGGCGCAAGAGCTAATCTTGCAAAATGCCTGCTTTATGCAATAAACGGCGGTGTTGACGAAAAAACCCGTCAGCAGGTTGCACCGAAACTTCGTCCTGTTACATCCGAATATCTTGATTATGATGAGGTTATTGAAAAATATACCGCTATGATGAACTGGCTGACAAAAGTTTATGTAAATACACTTAATGTTATCCAGTATATGCACGATAAATACAATTACGAAGCTGCTGAAATGGCGCTTATTGATACACATCTGCGCCGCACCTTTGCAACCGGTATTGCAGGTTTTTCACACGTTGTTGACTCGCTTTCCGCAATAAAATATGCAAAGGTTAAGGTAATCCGTGATGAAGATGGTGTTGCCGTTGATTTTGAAACCGAAGGCGATTTTCCGCGTTACGGCAATGATGATGACAGAGCCGACGATATTGCAATATGGCTTCTCCGTACATTTCTTGAAATGTTAAAACGCCATCACACATATCGTGGTTCCGAACCAACAACATCAATTCTTACAATAACTTCAAACGTTGTTTATGGCAAAGCAACCGGTTCTATGCCCGACGGAAGAAAAGCGGGACAGCCTCTTGCACCGGGCGCAAATCCGAGTTATGGAGCGGAAGCAAACGGACTTCTTGCATCCCTCAATTCCGTTGCTAAACTGCCGTATCACTGGGCACTTGACGGAATTTCAAATACACAGACAATAAATCCCGATGCACTTGGTCATACCGAGGATGAACGTTCCGCAAATCTTATGCAGATTCTTGACGGATATTTTGACCAGGGTGCGCATCACCTTAACGTAAACGTGTTTGGTATTGAAAAGCTTATTGATGCTATGGAACATCCTGAAAAAGAAGAATATGCAAACTTTACAATAAGAGTTTCAGGTTATGCTGTTAAGTTTATTGACCTTACAAAAGAACAGCAGCTTGACGTTATTGCACGTACCTGCCATGGAAAAATTTAAGGGATACTTACATTCGTTTGAAAGCTTCGGTTCGGTTGACGGACCGGGGGTAAGATGCGTTGTCTTTATGCAAGGGTGCAATATGCGGTGTCGCTTCTGCCATAATCCCGATACGTGGGCGCTTTGCGGCCAGGAAACGACTCCGGAAGAACTTTTTGAAAAGGTATGGAAATATCGTTCATACTGGGGCAAAAATTTTGAAAAAGGCGGCGTTACGGTAAGCGGCGGCGAACCTCTTCTTCAGGTGCCGTTTGTGCTTGAGTTTTTTAAACTTCTTAAATCCCACGGCGTACATACCGCAATTGACACATCGGGTGAGCCATTTTCAAATGATGTGGGTTTTCTTGAACCTTTTGATGAGCTTCTAGAATACACCGACCTTATACTGCTTGATATAAAAGCATTTGACGAAAAGCTGCATAAGGAGCTTACCGGGTGCGGTAATAAAAATATTCTTGAAATGGCGGAATATTTGTCGGACAAAGGTATTTCAATGTGGATACGGCATGTGCTTGTGCCGGGAATTACCGATTCCACCGATGAGCTTGCTGCAATAGCGAATTTTATAAAATCACTTAAAACTGTAGAAAAGGTAGAGATTTTACCCTACCATACGCTTGGCAGTACAAAATGGGGGAACCTTGGTATCCCCTATTCACTTGAGGATGTTTCTCCCCCGACAGAAGATGAAATCAAAAAAGCAAAAGAATATTTTAAATGAAATATTTGTCTTTGATATGAGTTTCCGTTTTAATAACGACAGTTGTATGAGCAGAATTTTCATAAAGATAGTTGACATCTCTACTCACAAATATGAAAAACCACCTTTAGGCGGTTTTTCTTAGGGAGGAATCGGTTTTAAAACCATCTTTTTAGTTTATACTGCATCAAAAAGCACCGTAATACGTCAGTATTGCGGTGCTTTTAATCTTTGTATAATTCTAAAAATTTGTGTTTTAAAACTGCCTTTGTACCACAAAAATCATTATTTTGAGTGCAGAGCAAGGAAAAACTGTGCGTAAAACCCTGGCGGCTTTCAAGCTGTTTTGACACCGCTACGTGCCAAAATAATGATTTTTTGGCGAATAATCCCTAAGAATACCCGCCGTTTGGCGGTTTTTCTTTATTTTTCTGATTATGTTTTCATGTTTTGTATACAGCCTGTACCTTTTTGGGCATTATAAATAAAACCCTTCTTTATTTAAATATTTTTTAATAATATCAAATTGACAAATAATTAACAATGTGCGTATAATGGTATTATGAGAAGGGTTTAACGGCTTTTAATGCTGCATCACCGTTCATACCGCAGGACTGTGATGACCCAAATTTTGCGGTCAGAAAAGTGGTAATTTTTTATGGCAACTATCGAAACAACAGAACAGTTAAAAATCAAAATGGATGAGCTTCGCTTGGCACAGGAGGTTTTTGCCACCTATACTCAGGAGCAGGTTGATAACATTTTTAAGTTTGCGGCAATGGCAGCAAACCGTGCCCGTATCCCTCTTGCAAAAATGGCAGTAGAGGAAACAGGTATGGGCATTGCGGAAGATAAGGTTATTAAAAATCATTATGCTTCCGAATATATTTATAATGCATATAAAGATACAAAAACCTGCGGAATTATCGAGCAGGATTTATCATATGGAGTTACAAAAATAGCAGAGCCGATTGGTGTTATTGCGGCTGTTATTCCCACAACCAACCCGACATCAACAGCAATTTTCAAATGTCTTCTTGCACTTAAAACAAGAAACGCCATTATTCTTTCCCCTCATCCAAGGGCTAAAAACTCTACCGCTGCTGCAGCAAAAATTGTTCTTGATGCAGCCGTTAAAGCAGGTGCACCAGAAGGCATAATAAGTTGTATTGATGTTCCTTCTGTAGAGCTTTCAAACGAAGCTATGAAGCTTTCTGATATGATTCTTGCAACCGGCGGCCCGGGTATGGTAAAAGCGGCTTATTCATCCGGCAAACCGGCAATCGGTGTTGGCGCGGGTAACACACCTGCTATAATTCACAAATCAGCCGATATTCTTATGGCAGTCAACTCAATTATTCATTCAAAAACATTTGACAATGGTATGATTTGTGCATCCGAACAGTCAGTTCTGGTTGATGAATCAATATATAATAAGGTAAAAGACGAATTTAAATATCGCGGATGTTATTTCCTTAATAAAGACGAAATTGAAAAATTAAGAGCAACCATTCTTATAAACGGCGCACTTAATGCAAAGATTGTAGGTCAGAGTGCAAAAACAATTGCATCGCTTGCGGGATTTGACGTTCCCGAAAACACAAAAGTTCTCATTGGTGAAGTAAGTGATGCAACACCCTCTGAACCGTTTGCACACGAAAAGCTCTCCCCCATTCTTGCTATGTATAGATGCAAGAGTTTTGATGATGCTATCGAAAAGGCTGACCGCCTTGTAAAAGACGGCGGATATGGTCATACAGCTTCTCTTTATATAAATACTGCCGAAAAAGAAGATATGGAAAAGTTTTATCATAAAATGAAAGCCTGCCGTATTGTAATAAATTCTCCATCATCACACGGTGCTATCGGCGACCTTTATAATTTTGCTCTTGCCCCGTCATTGACACTCGGTTGCGGGTCATGGGGTGGCAACTCAGTTTCCGAAAATGTTGGTGTGAAACATCTGCTTAACATTAAAATCATAGCTGAAAGAAGGGAAAATATGCTTTGGTTCCGCGCCCCTGAAAAGGTATATATCAAAAAAGGATGTCTTCCTGTTGCTCTTGACGAGCTTAAAACCGTTATGGACAAAAAGCGTGCATTTATCGTAACCGATAAGTTCCTTTATGAAAACGGATTTACAAAATCAATTACGGATAAACTTGATAAAATGGGTATTGCTCATATGACATTTTTTGATGTTGAATCCGACCCAACGCTTGCCTGCGCAAAAGCAGGTTCAATGCAGATGACCTCTTTTAAACCCGATGTTATAATTGCCATTGGTGGCGGAAGTCCAATGGATGCCGCAAAAATCATGTGGTTAATGTACGAACATCCTGAAGCTAATTTTATGGATATGGCAATGCGTTTTATGGACATACGCAAACGTGTATACACATTCCCTAAAATGGGTGAAAAATCATACTTTGTTGCAATCCCCACATCCGCAGGAACAGGCTCAGAAGTAACACCGTTTGCCGTTATTACAGACGAAACAAGCGGTGTTAAATATCCACTTGCCGATTACGAGCTTATGCCCAACATGGCAATTATAGATACCGACCTTCATATGTCCGCACCGAAAGGGTTAACGGCAGCGGCGGGAATTGACACGCTGACCCATGCACTTGAAGCATATGTATCAATGCTTGCAACGGACTATACCGACAGCCTTGCAATAAAATCAATAAAATGCGTGTTTGAATATCTGCCCACCGCATACGAAGATGGTACCAACGTACTTGCCCGCGAAAAAATGGCCAATGCAGCAACAATAGCAGGTATGGCATTTGCAAATGCATTTCTCGGTGTATGCCATTCAATGGCACATAAGCTTGGCTCTTATTTTTACCTGCCGCACGGTGTTTCAAACGCTCTTATGATTGAACAGGTTATAAGATTCAACGCAGAAGAAAAACCCGTAAAAATGGGAACGTTCCCACAGTACGGCCATCCTCATACGCTTGCACGTTATGTTGAAATTGCAGATAGCCTCGGAATAAAAGGTAAAACGGATACAGATAAGCTTGAGGGACTTATAGATAAGATAAACGAGCTTAAAAAGCTTGTGGGTATCAAAGACTCTATCAAAGATTATGACATCAGCGAAAAAGATTTTCTTAAAAACCTTGACAAAATGACCGAGGCAGCGTTTGACGACCAGTGTACTGGCGCAAACCCGCGATACCCACTGATGAGCGAAATAAAAGAAATGTATTTGAACGCATATTACGGAAAGTAATAAGCTCACAAAAAGTTGGTAGCGACAACGAACCCTTGTGATGGCGTTTACAACTGAACAGATGAACCGAGCGTGACTTTTTGTGAAAAAGGAGGATCAAGGAAGTGAGCGAAAGACTTTTTGAATAAAAAAGTGGGAGCAAAACTTTCCTTTGCTCCGACGTGGTGCAGATAACAGGACTGTTACTCTTTTTAAGGGAGTGCCCTGTTAACCTGCTTTTTCTATATTCAGTTCGCTGTTAAACTCTACCGTTCCAACAAACTTATAATAAATATTTATATCCTGATATGTTTCGCCTTGATATTCGTACTTTTCACCGACTTCAATTCTTTCGATAAGCTCATGGAGAATCTCGTATGTGAGTTCTTTAATTCCAATATACTTTTCAATCAGATTTACAAAGTCTATGGCATTATCCTTTGACTTGTGATATTCGTTTAGCTCGCTTTCTATTATTGATGCCTCGGCTTTTAATTCTGCTTGTTCTTCTTCATATCCTGCAAGGAGTGATGCCATTCTCTCGCTTGATAAATTCCCTAAGACTGAATTTTCGTATGTCTTTTTAATCAGGAGTTCAAGCTCGCTGATTCTCTTGTTAGCTTTTGCAAGCTTTCGTTGATT
>JAZRHB010000079.1:0-9718 GCA_045644605.1 Clostridia bacterium | reverse complement strand
CCTGAAAACAGAATATTTTTCACAAGCACGCAGATTCCGCCTGCGCTGTGGCCCGGTGTATGAATTATTTTTGCTTCAATACTTCCTGCAAAAAGCTTGTCCCCGTCTCCAAGAAAAATATCTGCCTCGCCCTGCACCTCGCCATAACCGGTATATGCAGAAAGGCTGACGGTTTTATCCGTAAGACCTGCGGCATCAAGACGGTGGATTGCCACCTTTGCGCCTGTATATTTTCGTATATCCGCCACGGCATTAAGATGATCATAATGTGCGTGGGTAAGAATGATATATTTCACGTCAAGTCCTTCGCGGTCAATACATCTTATAATTTTTTCTTTATCGTCACCGGGGTCTATTATAATTGCGTTTTTATCCACATCATCCCACAAAATATAGCAATTTGCGGAAAGCGGACCCACCGACAATCTTTTTAAATTAAGCATTTTATCACCTTTCTTCCGTAATATTATACCGCAAATTTTGTGTTTTGTCCATAACATATTGCATAAACTTAATTTTTGGTATATAATGACTGTATACTAATTTTTGCGAGGTGAAATCAGGTGAAAAAAACTGTTTTTATTACAGGCGCATCAAGGGGAATCGGACGTGCCGCTGCCCTTTGTTTTGCTAAAAATGATTATAACGTTGCAATATGCTATAATAAAAATGAACCCGCAGCTGAAGAAGTGCTTGCGGAAATTACCGCATTTGGCGGTAGTGCCGCCATCTTTAAAGCTGATGTTTCGGATATGGCGCAGGTTTCAGGCGCAATCAAAAACGCAAAAAAGACGTTCGGCACAATAGATGTGCTTATAAACAACGCGGGTATTGCACAGCAAAAGGTGTTTCCCGATATAACGGAAGAAGACTGGGATAATATGTTTGACGTAAACGTCAAAGGAATGTTTAACACCTGCAAATGTGTGTTTGACGATATGATAGATAAAAAGGCAGGCAAAATCATAAATATATCTTCTATATGGGGGGTTTCCGGCGCATCGTGCGAGGTGCATTATTCCGCGGCAAAAGCAGCGGTGATAGGATTTACAAAAGCACTTGCAAAAGAGCTTGCACCGTCGGGAATATGCGTAAACTGCGTTGCCCCCGGAGTTATAAAAACCGATATGCTCAGCAGCTTTGATGAAAACACACTTGCCTCACTTGCCGAAGAAACACCGCTTGGAAGACTCGGCACTCCCGAGGATATTGCAAACGTGCTGATGTTCCTCGCATCTGATAAAGCGGATTTCATAACCGGTCAGGTAATAAGCCCCAACGGCGGATTTGTAATATAAAACAAGGCTGAAGTAAAACTTCAGCCTTGTTTTGTGTTTCTTTGCAAGGTGCATCAAAATAGTGCAGATTGGACAAACTGAAGCCCGCAGGGCCTTGCCCGAAGGCGTACATAGGTACGCCGAGAGGTGAAGGTTGTTCAAAGCGCAAAGCCATTTAATCAAAATTTCGTTTTAACGAATTTTTACATTGAATACAACCCTTTTTCATTTTATATTATTAGCCTCTTAATTCTTTTGGCTTTGCGCGCTCTGTGCATTTTGATGTACCTTTGTTATTCTAATGAACTAATCTTTATATTATCGGCGGTTATGCCGGTATTTCCAATAATTACATCTTTTATTTTAGCAATTTCCTCGTTTGTCAGTTCGCCTGCCGATTTTACGGACACGCTTACTTTTCCGTCGGAGATAAATACGACTGCGTCGCTCATTCCTTTTGCAATAAGTGCGCCCTCGCATATACCTTCTTTTTCGATTGCCGATGCAATTTCGTTAATTGCATTTCCTGCGGCAACCTTTCCATCATCGGGTGTTGCCGGATTATTGATTGCTTCCTGCAGCATTTCGCGGCTTTTTTCTCTTGCTGTGTCACGCGCTTCGCGCGCTTTTTTAAGTACCTCATCTTCCGGCACGGAAACCTCTGTATCCGTAGATACCGGTGCGCTTACGGGCGTTTCTTCTACAGGCTGGGTATATGCCCAGTTTATATATCCTGCCACAAGTATCATAATTGCAATAATACTAAGGACAATACGTTTTCTTTTAAGAATCATCATTTTTGTTCCTCCATAAATTTATTTCATTTCTACAACCTCTACCCTGTGTGACGGCACACCGAGAGAAGTTTCCACCGCAGATTTAAGTTGTTTCCTGACCGCATCGCTTCCTGCGCCTTTTGCGCTTACTATAACGCCTTTTATTTTGGGTGCGCTCATTTTCACCGTAACGGGAGTCTGGTCTCCTGTTTTGCCCGCCATTACGGTCTCCTGCTCGTTTTCGCTTGCGCCTTCTCTCAGGGTTTGTTTTGTATCCTTGGCATATTCGGATGCACCGTAATCCTCCAGACTTACAAAAACCGCTACCTTTCCCGCACCTTTTACGGTTGAAAGGATTTTTTCAAGCCGCGTTTCTATATCATCCGCCTTATCCGTTATGCTTACCGTTTTATCCGGCACTTTTTCCTGACCGGAAAACATACCACCTCCAATAACAAGAGCGCATATTCCTATTAAAAAAACTATAATTATATTTGTTGTCCGTTTATTTTTAAATAAGTCTTTTATGTCCATACGTTTCACTCCGTCATTTGTACTTTGGAAGGGAAAATGCCAAGTGCTGCCACAATATCTGCCTTTTTTTCGGGCGCAATTTTATGTATTATAACTTTCTCTATGTCTTCTCCCGAAAAAATAATTTCCGTTTTCGTTTCTTCGCCGATTATTTCTTCCACCACCTGCTTTGCCGCATTTTCATAAAGCTCCTTGCTTTGTTTTTCCGTAAGTTCTGTAATTTCGCGGGCGCTATCTTCATAATTTATATATTCGCCATTTTCTTCAAATATGTCCACATCCGCTATGCTTATACCCGCAAGCGGGCCAATAATCAGAACCGACATAATTACTCCCAGAAGCATACGAAGCGTTCTTTTTGATGATGTTTCGGGTACAAGTGCTTCAATTACCGCGCAGATAAATATAAATCCCGTAAGTGATTTTATCCATATTTTTATGCCTTCCATTCTTCCTCCGCTACATTGCCGCTATCATACCCGTACATACAATAAACATAAGTCCCGATGCAAGTACAAGTGCAATTATTATTGTAAGCGCGGATGACATTTCGTCCACCACCCCGCTTATACGTCTGTCGCACATTGGCGTTATTACAAGTGAGGTTATTTTATATATTATAAGCACCGAAACAAGTTTTATTACCGGCGCAAGACATATGTATAAAACCGCAATTATTCCGGCACCGCCCGCCGCTGTTTTTACAAGCTTTGTGCACGCAAGCACGCTTTCAAGCGTTTCTGATAAAACGCCGCCCACAATGGGCACAAATTTTGATGCCGCATATTTGATTGTGCGTTTGAGAGTCGCATCCAAATTTACCGCCGCAAATCCTTTAGTTGCAAGAACTGCGGCAAATAAGGTCATTACAATTCCGAGCGACCACATTACCGCTTTTTTGATTGCCGCCGATAATTTCCCGAGGTTGAAGCGCCCCGAAAGATTATTGACTCCGCCAAGCATTGCTGCAAAAACCGCCGCCGGAAGAACAATTCCTGAAAGTGCCGACATTGCCGATGATGCGCCAATTACACTCCAGCTTACTACCTCCGCTTTTGCCGCGCCGCCCGATGCCATGACAAGACCCCCGAGTACCGGCACCGCCGCGCGCACAAATATATTCATACTACGGATTGCATCCTCTGCAACCGTAACCGCATTTGTAAAACTACCGATTATCATTATAAAAATCACGCTGTAGCTTACATAAAACGCGGTGTTCATAATCCGCTCTTCTTCCGGTGCAAAGTTTGCAAGCACGCCAAGACATAGTGCAATAAGAATTATTTTTGCAGATGCCGAAATGCTCATCTTTAGTTCCGAAAACAACATACCAACCACATTTTTCAGTATATCCGCAAACCCTGTTCCGCCGCCCATAGCAATCTTTTTTGCCTCTTCTCCAAAATTAAATTCCGGTGCTATTTCAGAAGTTTCGGTTTCAATACCGTATATTCCTGTGGCTTCAAACTGCTCGGTTATTATGTCCGTTTCCTGCGCCTTTGCGCCAACCGAAAAAACAAGAAAAAAACATAATATAATAAGGCTTTTCATTTGTTACTCCTTTACTTTATCACCCGCACAATTTCGGAAAAGAGCGTATTTATTACGGGAAGCGCCACTCCAATTATCGTTGCACGTCCGGCTATTTCCACCACTCCTGCAATTGCCGTCTGTCCGGCATCTCTGCATATTGAACTGCACACCGTTACTGCAATTGCAATGCCGCTTGCTTTAAGTACAGTTCTGATATATCCGCCATCAAGCGCCGCAAGTTCCGAAATACTGTTTATCGCATCAAAAATTTCCGATATTATGCCAAGCGACGAGCTAATAATCAGCACTCCTGCCGCAATGGCTATAACAACGCCTGTTTCGGGCCGGTCTTTCAGCATAAGCACCAGCAAGGATGCCGCAACTCCAATGCAAACTACTGACAGTATATTCATATCACACACCTATAACCCAAAGAGCGTTTTTATGGTATCAAAAAGGTTTTTTACCTCACTAAGCACCATAAGCAGTACCACAACAAGTCCTGCAATTGTTGTCAGCATTGCCTGCTCCTCACGCCCCGAATGTCTTAAAAGCTGGTTAATTGCCGAAACCGTAATTCCTATTGCCGCAATCTGAAATATAAGATTTACGTCCATACCATCACCTTATACAAGTAAAATTGCAATGGTTATCCCTGCAAAAAAGCTTATGGAGCGATACATTTTTGCATCCCTTCCGGAAATTTCTTTTGCTTTACTTAATGCGGCGCCAATGCCCGAAAGCGCAAATTCGATATCCTTAATCTGTGTGTCGGTATCTCCTTTTCCAAGCCCCTTTGCTAAATTCAGCAGTATTTCCATATCAGATTTCGACAGCCACCGCATTTCGCCCATATTCTTTTTCCAGCTTTTTAAAGTATCTTCACCACCGCATTTTAAAAGCGATGAAAAAAACGCCCCTACCTCATTTTTCTCCAAAGAAAAATTTTCGTACATTTCATAAAGCGGGGTTTTTGCATATTCCACAAGTCCTGACATGCGCCGAAGCACCTGTTGCCACACTTCAAGAACGTGTACCCGTTTTATAAGATGAGACGAAAGCTCAAACCCAAGCATAGTGCACGATGCCACAATTGCAATCATCCCCACTATTTTTACCGGCATTCGCTCACCTCCTCAATGGTGCCCGCGCCATTCCGGCGGCTAAGGACAACCACACGTTCAAATCCACCCGTCCCCATAAGCTCTTTTATAGCCGGGCGGGCAAGAACGTCCGCTTTTGAATATCCGTGCGCACTTGCAATTATTTTTACCCCCGAATTAAAGGCATTCCTTATTGCCGCACTATCGCTTCCGCTTCCGATTTCGTCGGTTATTATAATATCAACACCCATTGTACGAAGTATCATATTTATCCCGTATTCTTTCGGACAGGCGTCCATAACCACAGTGCGAAGTCCCACATCATTTTGCGGTGTGCCGCGGTATACGGCGGCAATTTCGCTGCGTTCATCCGCAATACCAACTTTATATTTGTACCCGAGTATCCTTGCAAGGTCGCGGAGAATGGTGGTTTTTCCGCATCCGGGCGGCGATACGATAAGGGTGTTGCGTACATATTTATCAAACACCGCAGGAAAAATTTCTTTGGCACACCCTATTGCCTGACGTGCAATTCGTATGTTAAGCGCCGAAATGTTTTTTATATATGTAATCTCGCCGTTTTTTATAACTGCACTTCCACATATACCGATACGATGTCCGCCCTCTATTGTGATATATCCGTTTTTTATTTCATCTTCAAACGAATAAACCGAGTTGTCGCACGCAAGGCGGAAAACCTCGCCAATGCCGGTTTTTGTCATTTCGGGCGCACTGTCCTCGGAGGTGGTTATATCTCCCGCAGATGTAACAAAAAAGCCGTCCGTACCCGTATAAAGCATTGGGGGTCTCCCCGCAAGAAGACGGATTTCCGTGGCTTCATATTTTGCGGCGGCTGCCGAAATGTTTTTTGGCAGACACCGAAGCACGGGCTCTATATTCATTTTTATTTTTGTCATATTGTTCCCCCTCTTTTGTAATGGTTTGTCTTTATATTTTATTAACCCCTGTCCCAATATATTCTTGATTTTATGAAAATATTGTGATATAATGAATTCATCTGAGATGAATTCAGCTAAATTCGCCTAACGGCGAGCTAAATGTGCTGGTGCACGCTAAATTACTTCGTAGCTAAATTGACCTTGCGGTCAGCTAATGGCGAATTTAATTTAGCTGTTTCAAAAAACAATTTAGCTATGAAGCAAAGCGGAATAATTTAGCTATTTAAAGTTTTTGGGAGGGTTACTTATGATTAAAGTGACAAGAAAAACAACCGAATCCGAAATTGAAGTAATTTTAAGCGGCGGCCCTGTTGCCCCCGATTACAGAAGTAAAATTGATACTCCGCTTCCGTTCTTAAGCCATATGATTGAACATATCGTATGGAGAAGCGGTATAAATATTGAAACTAAAGTTAAACTTGATAAATTTGAGCTTTCTCACCTTGTTTGTGAAGACCTTGGAATAACACTTGGTAAAGCTATTTATGAATATAAACAGCAGTGCATAGCAGATGGCGCATACGGTTTTGGAGATGCCATCGGCATTATTGACGAAGCAAGAGCGTTTTGTGCACTTTCTTTTGAAGACCGTACATACTGGGATATTGACAGTCGCGTGGAAATTCCTGCCGCTACTGAAGGGATGCTCAGCGAAGATTTGCGCACTTTCCTTGAAGGACTTGCAACGGGCGCTAATATGACACTTCAGATTGATGTACAGAAAGGTATTAACGGCCACCACATCTGGGAAGCGGTTTACCGTGCACTCGGATTTGCGCTTGGAAAAGCACTCTCCCCCGTTGAATCCCGCAAAGGTATGACCGCTGGGGTTGCAGGTAAAATTGAATTTGAAATTAAAAAGGATTAATTATGGGGCTTCTTGACAAATACGAAAAAATAATTTTTGATATGGACGGCGTAATTACCAGTGAAAATGGCTATTGGAATTGCGCCGCTTTGGCCGTTTATGAGCTGCTTTACGATAAGCGCTATTACGGCACGCTCGACCTTGATACAAAACGGATGTATGAAAATGTTTCTGAAATAAGAAAAAATATTCTTTGCGATGATACTACTATTGCAATGTTTAAAAACTTTGGCGTCAACAGCAACTGGGACCTTGCATACCTGACTCTTTCAGGCGCAATTGGTCTTGATACGGAGGATTTTGAACTTGTTCAGGACCATTACAGAGAACTGGGTCTTAACGCACCCGAAATTTATGACCATGCGGCAAAGCTTTATTCGCGCAGGTTGGGGGATATGGACTGCACAAGACTGTCGCCGTTCTGGGTGAATTTACAGACTGTTTTTGACGAATGGTATTATGGCGATAAATACTTTAAACAATGTTACGGCAAGGCACCTGCAAAACCCGGCAAACACAGCTTTATGGCAAATGAAGTTCCTATGCACGGAACAGAAAAAACAAAGGAATTTTTACATACACTCCGCAATAAAGGTATAATAGTAGCCGTAGGTACGGGCAGACCCGATTTTGAGTTCCATCTTCCTATGAAAAACTGCGGACTTCTGGAATATTTTGATAAAACTTCCGTTGTGACACACGACCACGTTATGGCGGCGGCGGAAAAAACAGGTCTTTTCCTTGCAAAACCCAATCCCTACTGCTTTTTAAAAGCGGCATATGGACTGGACTATCCGGACGAAAAAATTGTATCGGGCGATTATGACAAAAAATATCTTGAAAAGGTGCTTATTGTGGGTGATGCAGGTGCGGATATTCTTGCTGCAAAGGAAATAGACACTGATTTTGCGGCGGTTCTTACCGGCGTTAACGGCGAATCTGCAAGAGCTTATTTTGAAGAGCTTGAAGCCGAATATATATTTAATGATGTACTTGAACTTGTTAAGGAGGCGTAATATGGTTATTTCTACACCCCTTACAAAAGATGACGCAAAAAAATTAAAAGCAGGCGACACGGTTTATATCAGTGGAGTTATATTTACAGCACGTGATGCCGCACACAAGAAAATGATTGAAACGCTTGAATCGGGTGGTGAGCTCCCGTTTGATATACGGGATGCCATAATTTATTACGCAGGGCCGTGCCCCGCAAAGCCGGGCGAAATAATAGGCTCGTGCGGACCTACCACAAGCGGCAGAATGGATGCATATGCCCCACGCCTTATTGCGCTTGGACTTACAGGTATGATTGGCAAGGGAGAGCGCACCGATGAGGTTTATAGCGCTATGCAAAACTGCGGTGCAGTTTATTTCGGAGCTGTCGGCGGTGCGGGTGCACTTCTGGCAAAATGCGTTGTATCGGCAGAAGAAATTGCCTACCCCGAGCTTATGAGCGAATCGGTTAAAAAGCTTGTGGTAAAGGATTTTCCCGTAACGGTAATTGCCGATTGCCACGGCAACAACTTATATAAAAGATAAAAGGTGATGCAAAAGCATCGCCTTTTTTGTGCGGAAGGGCCAAGGCCCTTCCCTACATTTGCATCAACCTTCCCAAACCGCGAGAAAAAGATGTAGAACGGGCAATTTGAAGCCGAAGGCCTTGCCCGAAGGCGTACATTGGTACGCCGAGTGGTGAAGAGTGCCTTTGCTCATACTTCCCCGTTTGGATTAAAAATGATGCCGAATGCGGCATTTGAGCCCGAAGCTGTACGCGTGTACTGCGAGCGGCGAAAAGGGCGCATAGCGCAAAAACTTAAATATAAAAGGGATTTGCCAAAGGCAAATCCCTTCTTCTTTTTTACATAAATTCTGAATAAACCCTTTTATAGTCAAAATTGTTTTTGCGCGCTCGGCGCTTTTTTAATTCAAACTGCATTACAGGCGTTTGGTCTTTCTGTACCTTTCCTTCAGCATCTCTATATATGCTGCGCGTTTTTTGTCCATAAACGCCATCATTACAAAAGAAACACACTGCAGAGCGGCCGCAACTATATACAGGAATATACTGAGTGCATCCGCCGATTTTGTCGGAAGCACAGCATTAAACATAGAGTTGAGTAGTTTTCCTGTTATACCGTAGTAGGTGAAAATTCCTACTACAAAACATGCTACACTTGAAAACGCAAGCAGTTTAAGCACTGCTTCCCCGGTTTTCTGTGCTCTGCCGTCCATTGTTGTATATTTTATATAGGTAAGTACCCAAAGAAGAATTGACATAAGCACACCGTCTACGCATACAACAAACATAAGCGGGTCTGTTACTTTAATTATGTAACAATACCATACAAGTACCAGCGCAAGAATATATATTATTGCATTTACACTGCCTATTGCTGCAAGCTTTCTGTCGTGCAGGCTTACATCAAGATACTGCAGAAAATAAATTACTGCAAAAACCGTTCCTATTGTATGTGTGCCGCTTATGAAAAAGTTTCTTATTGAAACTGAACTTATAAGAAAACTCGGCACAAACTGCGGTCTTGTTCCTACTAAAAATATAAACAACATATAGAGCAAAACTATCGCTACATTAACAAATCCAAACCAATTAAGAATGTTACTCCTAAGTTTACTGCCCATTTGTATTCCTCCTGTTTTTAATTAA
>JAZRHB010000078.1:0-5719 GCA_045644605.1 Clostridia bacterium | reverse complement strand
GATTCGCTTCTTACTGCTTTCGGCACAGCAGGTACCGGCGGGTTTGGTGTAAAAAACTCAAGCATTGCAGAATACAGCCATTATATACAAAGTGTGATAACCATATTTATGCTTTTGTTTGGTGTAAACTTCAGCATATATTATATGATACTGATGAAAAAGCTGAAGCCGGCATTTAAAAACGAAGAGCTTCGTCTTTATCTCGGAATAGTTGCGGCGGCAATAATTCTTATTACGCTCAATATTGCAGGAAGATTTGAAACTCTTTATGATGCGTTCCACCATTCTGCATTTCAGGTTGCATCAATAATTTCAACAACGGGTTTTTCTACCGTCAATTTTGATGCGTGGCCGTCGTTTTCAAAATCCATTCTTGTACTGCTTATGCTTTTTGGTGCATCGGCAGGAAGTACCGGCGGCGGAATAAAAATTTCACGTATTCTTATTATGCTGAAATTCATCGGTCGAGAAGCCGTAAAGCTTATCCACCCGAGAAAAGTAAATACCATTTCCGTAGACGGACACAAGGTTGAAATGGAAATGCTTAAAAATATATTCCTGTATCTTCTTTGTTATGCCGGACTGCTTATTGTATCGGTGATTATTCTGTCGCTTGACGGATACAGCTTTACAACAAATTCTACCGCAACGATATCGGCACTCAGTAATATCGGACCTTATTTTGATGCAATAAATGATGCGTGGAATTTCTCATCCTTTTCGGAACTTTCCAAGCTTGTACTTACAATTGATATGATTTTCGGCAGACTTGAAATTCTGCCGATGCTGATACTGTTTGTACCGGACACATGGAGAAGAAAATAAAGCCAAAATAAAAATGCGCAGACCGCATAAAGACAATAATAATTATTTTTCTAAAATTGTTTACAAATATACACTTTTAAAAAAGGAAGACACTTCCCACTCGAAAACTGTGTGAAGTGTCTTTTTCTCTCTGTCTTTATGCTATAAACAACCCTCTCCTCTCGGCGTAACCACATACGCCTTCGGTTTGTTCATTCTGCATCATTTTCTCTTGCCTTTCAGGCTTTTGGAATAAGTATCTGCATACCTTCCGTAAGATTGTCACCTTCTAAATTATTAAGCTTGCGGATATACTCCTCCTTTGTATGATACCGTTTTGCAATATCCCACAGCGTATCTCCTTTTTGTATGAAATAAAGCACAATGGACGGACTTTCTACACCATCAAAATCTTCTTCTGTAATATCGGATATTACATTAACCGTATTTTTGCCGAATGTCGCCGCATTTACCATAAGCACCATACGAAGTTCAATTTCGCCTGCGGCATTAATGTTATAACTGATATGATTTACTGTAATATTTGCACGCACCTTATCGCCTGTTGATGCGCCCGGCGCATCAAGGTCAATCGAAAACGGCACTTCCGCTTTGAAATTATAAACCGGACTGTCTTCTTTCGGCGATATATAAAGAATATATGTATCAATAATACCCTCAAGCATAATTTTGCCGTCCTGCGCTTCCGCAGATGAAATATATGGTTTTGCAACCACATTATATATATGACTTATCGGCGGAATTCCATCTTCCGGCATTACATTTTCTTTAATTGTATACGTTACATCAATATTGCTCGTTAACGAATCAAGCTCGATATTTTTACTGTTTATATTCAGCTTTTTTGATGTGGAATACACATCCGAAATTACATCCACCGAAATTATTTCATCAGATGATATACTGACACCTAATTTTATGTCGCAATCAAGGGTGCGCAAATCGCCGTCCGCATCGGGAATTGCATTCACAGTACTTTTTAATACCTTAAAATCAATATTGTTATAATTATCTTCCGAGATGCCCTGCGCATCAATTATTTCCGTAAACGGCAGACAGTTTTCCACAAACGTTGCCATTCCGTCACCTTCGGAAATATATAAACTGCAAATGGAAAGCTCGCCTTTTGCAACAATTTTCCCCGCAATAACCTTAACATCTTTGTTCCGAAGTGCTACATCGGATTTAAGAAGTGTTTCAATTGTAGGTTTTCCCTGCGGGATTGCAAGCTCATCCGTAAGCTTTATTTCATCATTTTTCTGCAACACCCGCTTTAACCCACACATTTTTTCTTTTTTCATCATAATACCCTCGCCTTCCACTTCCGTAGGAACACCAAGTGGCAGTTTCTCCATAATATGTGCATCTATCCCCACAACAGCCTTGATATTGATTTTCCGACTGTTGATAAGATTAAATTCAAGATGCTCAATATCTGCAGCTACATCCATAAACATTCCGTTTTTCGCAAGAGGATGGTTTTCACTGTCCGTAAAATCTGCCGAGGCTGCAAGCGCGCACACTCCTTTTGCACTTTCGGGAACATATAAAACCGTAAAATCAACCCTGCCGCCTACGCTATATCCCCCGTCTGTTACCTCTTTTTTGTTTAATGCCACAACCGCATCCGTCTGCAGAATTTTCAGCAAATCAGGTTTTACATCCGGAACAATAATGTCACATTCAACAACAACGGATGAACCTGTTTCTACTGCTGTTTTGTTAATAACTATATCACTTTTTTTCATGTCCATATTTTAATACCTCCGCCTTTTTATCTCTTGTTAAAAAGATATGCCGAAGATTTTCAATATATGCAAGCTTTATTATAATCCAGTATATAAAAAAAGTAACAACCATTAACTTCATCAGCAAAAACAGATACACCACAATCTCCTCCCTTTATATAATATGCAGAATAAAGCGGGCACGCTATTACATATACATATATAAAAACCTTTGGAGATAAAAAATGAAAATGTATCTGATTTGCCACATAATTTGTATTTTGCTTGTTTTTCTTATTCCTGTTATGGTAATTTCGGTAGGAAATATTGAAATATTTACGAGTATTACGGAATATAAACCAAAGCTTTCGCTTAAAACAATTACAGTTTATAATGCCGGAACAGATAAGGTTATGGAAATGGATTTAGAAGAATATTTATGCGGTGTTATTTCGGCTGAAATGCCTGCATCTTTCCCGTATGAAGCATTAAAAGCGCAGGCGGTTGCCGCACGTACATATATTGTAAAGCGGTGCGAAAACTCCGTCCCTTCTGATGAGCACAAGGGTGCAATGGTATGCACATCTTCCGCTCATTGTAATGCCTGGTTATCCAAAGAGGAGCGTATGGAAAAATGGGACAAGGAAGCCGCCCTTTCCAACTGGAACAAAATTGTTTCTGCCGTTAATGATACATCCGGCGAAATTATGACGTATGACGGTGAGCCAATAACCGCCGTTTTTTATGCCATATCTTCCGGAAAAACCGAAAACGCGGCGGATGTTTGGGGCGGAAACGTGCCGTATCTTAAATCTGCCGAAAGTCCGTATGATTCCAATGCACCGGGGTATTCCTCTACTGTTTCCTTTTCAAAAGAAGAATTTAAAAACATTATCCTTTCTTCCGGAAAAGGCGCGGATTTAAGTGCCTCACCAAAAAACTGGTATAAAAACGAAAACCGCTCCGAAGGCGGAGCGGTTATGAATTGTAATATTGGCGGCGCCGTTTTTAAAGGCACCGAAATAAGAAGTTTGTTTTCACTTCGGTCGCACAATTATACCCTTTATTATGCCGATGGCACATTTACCTTTAATGTAAAGGGCTATGGGCACGGTGTTGGAATGAGCCAGTGGGGCGCCAAATATTATGCCGAAGAAGGAAAAAACTACAAAGATATTTTAAAAATTTATTATAGCGGTATAAGTTTTCGTAAAATTTAGTCAATTTCTTATCGCCTGTTATGAAAAAAGAACTGCGTATCCGCAGTTCTTTTAATTTTTATCAGATAGTGTCGTTACTTCCAAGAACGTTAACAATTTTGTGTTTAACAAGTTCTTTGATGTTTGTTCTTGCATCTGTAAGGTACTGACGCGGGTCGAAATGCGACGGATTTTCAGCAAGGTGTTTTCTTACTGAAGCTGTCATTGCAAGACGAAGGCCAGAGTCGATGTTGATTTTACATACAGCCATAGAAGCTGCTTTGCGGAGCATATCTTCAGGAACGCCCTGTGCACCCGGCATATCTCCGCCGAACTGATTAATCATATCTACATATTCCGGAATAACGGAAGATGCACCGTGAAGAACGATCGGGAAGTTCGGAAGTCTTTTTGAGATTTCTTCAAGAATATCAAAACGAAGTCTTGGTTCGCCTTTGAATTTGAACGCACCGTGGCTTGTACCGATTGCAATCGCAAGTGAGTCAACTCCTGTACGTGATACGAATTCTTCAACTTCTTCCGGTCTTGTGAACTGAGCATCTTCATCAGCAACGTTAACGTCATCTTCAATACCTGCAAGTTTACCAAGTTCACCTTCAACCACAACTCCTCTTTCGTGAGCGTAGTCAACAACTTTTTTTGTAAGTTCAATATTTTCTTCAAAAGAATATTTTGAACCGTCAATCATAACGGATGTGAAACCACCGTCAATACATGATTTACAGATATCAAATCCGTCACCATGGTCAAGATGTAAGCAAATAGGAAGATCAGTATCTTCAATAGCTGCTTCAACAAGTTTCATTAAATAAGTGTGTTTAGCATATTTTCTGGCACCTGCAGATACCTGAAGAATGATAGGAGAATTAACTTCCTTTGCTGCTTCAGTAATACCCTGCACGATTTCCATGTTATTAACATTGAATGCGCCGATAGCGTAACCGCCTTCGTATGCCTTTTTGAACATTTCCTTTGATGTAACCAACGGCATTTTTTATCTCTCCCTTAAATTTATTTTTATACATTAAGTATATTGTACCATTTATAGCACCTAAAATCAAGTAATTTTTACAAATTTTATCCCTCGAATTTCCTTACACGGAATTCGGCGCCAATCTTTTCGGCAATTTTGCTGCAAGCTTCTATATCGTCACCGTTTATATAAGTATCAACAACGCTCATAATAACCTTCGGCACGTATGCTTTTACCTTTTTTGTAAAGTCAAGCATAGCCTCATATGCACCGTCTATTTCTGGAAGGCATATATCGTTATACTGTGCCTCATCCTTTCCGTTAAGGCTTATTGAAATAATATCAACTCTGCCGGCAAGCTCAGGCGTTACATCTCTTTTATGTATCAGATTTGCCTGACCGTTTGTGTTAAGACGGATTTTAAGGTCCGACACACTTTTGATGTAATCTGCACTCCTGATAAGCTCATCAAGTCTTATCATCGGCTCGCCGTAGCCGCAGTAAACAACCTCGTCATATTTGGAAAGGTCTGTCTTTTTAAGCTCATCAATAACCTCATCGGCAGACGGGTTATGATTAAGCCAAAGGTCGTATCCCTGTATGCCCGAAAAATCTCTTATACAGAATTTACATTTATTTGTGCAGGCATTGGTCAGGTTTATATAAAGACCGCCGCCGTATTCATAAAGAATTGTGTTATCCATTTGTATCACCCGATTTTAAAAAGTCTTTTTGCGTTTTCCAAAGTAGCTTTTGCAACTTCTTCCGTTTTCATTCCCCGAAGATGGGCAATTTCCTCTGCCACAAGTCCGACATTTGCGGATGTGTTTCTTTGTCCTCTGTAGGCCCCGGGCGGAAGGTACGGACTGTCCGTTTCTATAAGGATTTTATCCATTGGAATGCTTGCTGCAACTTCTTTTAAATTAACAGAATTTTTATATGTTACGGGACCGGCAAAGGAAATATACATTCCC
>JAZRHB010000077.1:0-15127 GCA_045644605.1 Clostridia bacterium | reverse complement strand
TTGCGAGAAAATTTAAAATAGCTTCCATATTGAACTCTCCTTACTTAAGCGATTGTGCAAAGAACGCTGCCGTTTTCAACGGATGCACCTTTGGAAACGCTTACGTTTGAAACAGTTCCATCGCAGGGGGCCATAATTTCGTTTTCCATTTTCATAGCTTCAAGAACCATAAGAACTTCGCCGGCTTTAACTGCCTGTCCATTGCTAACATTAACTGCAAGAATTGTACCCGGCATAGGAGCAGTAACGGTTTCACCATTACCTGCGGGAGCTGCTGCCGGAGCCGGAGCTGCAGCCGGTGCTGCTTTTGCTTCTGTTTCGCTTATAAGCTCAATTTCAACTTCATAACTTGTTCCATTAACTTTAACATTGTACTTTTTCATTTCGAGATACCCCTTTTCTTAAATTTGTCTGATTGATTTGATGCGTATTGCGGAAACATCTTCTCCAAGGTCTTCTGCTATTGCAACGCCTACTGCGGCAATAAGCTCCGGATTATTCGGAACTGCTGCGGGAGCAGGTGCAGCTGCAGTAACCGGTACCGGTTTTTTGCTGCTGAATTTCATGCAGAAGAAACTCATGATTTTGCAAACGAAAATCAGGAGAATAAGTCCTGCGAATACTGTCGATAGTCCAAGTGCGATTACAAATAAACTTGACATAAATCCAAAAACACCTCCATTATATATCATAATTGTATCACTTTTTTTGCCTAAATACAAGTAGAAAATAAAAAATTTACCAAATCTTTATTTATACATCTTATATAAAAGTTCATAAAATCTATTGACAATTTAACAAAAAATGTATACAATATTATATTAAACGGAAAGGAAGATGCATTATGAACGCAAAAATACAGGAAGCAAAAGAAAAATTCGGATTACTTCTTGAAAAACAGCTTGAAAGAAACGAAAAAATCAAAGCAGAAAAAGATTTTATTGATTATTCTAAACTTGATAAAATTATAATTGGTATTGTCGGCGGTGACGGAATCGGTCCGGCAATTACAGAAGAATCTGCAAGAATTCTCAAATATCTTCTTGAAGATAAAGTAAATGCAGGTAAAATTGAATTCAGAAATATAGATGGTCTTACAATTGAAAACCGTGCAAAAGTAATGAAAGCCATTCCGGACGACGTGCTTGCAGAGCTTAAAGAATGTCACGTTATCCTTAAAGGACCTACAACAACACCTCGTGCAGGGGATGAATGGCCGAACATTGAAAGTGCAAACGTTGCAATGAGAAAAGAGCTTGACCTTTTTGCAAATATCCGTCCGGTAAAAGTACCTGAACAGGGAATTGACTGGACATTCTTCCGTGAAAATTCCGAAGGAAGCTACGCACTTGGTTCAAACGGTATCCATATTACAGACGAAGTTGCATTTGATTTTTGCGTAACAACAACAGAAGGTAGCTACAGAATTGCAAAAGCAGCTTTTGATTATGCAAGAAAAACAGGTAAAGGCAAGGTAACAGCCGTTACAAAAGCTAACGTTGTAAAAACAACAGACGGTAAATTCCTCAACATTTGTCAGGAAGTTGCAAAAGATTATCCGGAAATCGAATTTGATGACTGGTATATTGATATTATGACAGCAAAACTCGTAGACGAAAAAAGAAGAAAAGACTTTAAAGTTCTTGTTCTTCCGAATCTCTACGGCGATATTCTTACAGACGAAGCTGCTGAATTCCAGGGCGGCGTAGGTACAGCGGGAAGCTCAAACCTTGGTAAAAGATATGCAATGTTTGAAGCAATCCACGGCTCAGCTCCACGTATGGTAAAAGAAGGTCGTGCACAGTATGCTGACCCGTGCAGTATGCTCCGTGCGTGCGTAATGCTTCTTGAACATATCGGAGAAGTAGGGCTTGCCGGCAAACTTGAAAAAGCACTTGACTATTGTATGTTTGAAAATAAAAAAGTTGTAATCACAGGTAGAGCAGACGGCGCAACAAGCCGTGAATTCGGTGACTTTGTGCTTGAAACAATCAAAAATATGTAAGGAGGGCAACTTTATGCCCGATGAAAAAATAGTTTCCCCTGCGGTAATACGAAGACTTCCGCGGTACTACAGATATCTGGGTGAGCTGATGGCGGAGGGAATAACAAGAATTTCTTCCAAAGAGCTCAGTGAAAGAATGAAAGTAACTGCATCGCAGATAAGACAGGACCTTAACTGTTTTGGTGGGTTTGGTCAGCAGGGGTTTGGTTACAGCGTAGAAAATCTGTATAGCGAAATTGCGAAAATAATGGGTATTGACGGCGGCAGAACAATTGTAATTGTTGGTGTCGGTAACCTTGGCAGAGCGCTTGCGGGATATGATAAATTCGAAAAACGCGGATTTAAACTGATGGCTCTTTTTGATAATAATCCGAAAGTAATAGGTGCTGAGGTTAACGGATTTATCGTTCAGGATGCGTCATTTCTTGAAGAGTATGTTAAAGGAAATAAAATAGATGTGTGCGCGGTAACAATTCCGAAACTGCAGGCGCAGGGCGTTGCGGACAGACTTGTTGTGGCGGGTATAAAAGGGATATGGAACTTCTCGCATTGTGAGCTTTCAATTCCCGATACGATAGCACTTGAAAACGTGCATATGTCTGACAGTCTTATGACACTTTCGTGTAAAATAAGCAGAATTGAAAAATGATAAAAAACGGATGCGATGATGCATCCGTTTTTTAATGAATGATGAATTGACAACTTTGTTGTCGTGAATTGGCTTTGCCATGAATTGCTGCTAACGCAACATGAATAGAATTGCCTTAATACAATATATTTATATACTGCCTCTTCTCTTTAAAAACGTTTTCGTCCATATCGGAACAAACCTTGTATAAAAACTTAGGTTTATTTTCGCTGCCACCGAAATCTTCGCCACATCTCACAATGATTTTTTCGCAGTCGAAACATCGTGGCACTTCGTCAATCGGGCACATAACCTCATTTATCCTGATACAGTTTTTATCTTTTTCAAAAGCGAAATATCCGCTGCCTGTAAGATAAAATCCGCCACCGAGAAGCGCGTGATACTGCATTGCACGAAGAACATCCCTTCGGGTGCGAAGTACATATCCGGCTTTGGTTTTTACAAAATCATTATAAATTTGCATAATACAATCAATATCGGACTCGCCTGCTTTTCGGAAATTTAGGTTTGCCGCCTCATCCGGCAAAACCGTATTTTCAAAGCAGGAGAACCATAACTTATAACCGATAGGCTCATAAAACCCGTCAATTGCGGGACATAAAAACACAAAATCTTTTCCGCGACGTGCCGCCTCTTCTTCGGCAAACCGCATAATTTCCGTTCCATATCCTTTATGCCGGAACTCCTTATCCGTACAAACTCCGGCAATATAACAGGTTTTATAAATATTTTCGTTTATTCTGACATCATAATCAATCAGCTGCAGGCTTGCGGCAACCATGTTGTCAACTAAGCAAACCACCGTATTTTCAGGCAATGATACATTATCAAAGTACCACGACAAAAATGGGTCGGTATCACCAAAGCTTGCGCTCCACAACTGTTTGACAGCTTCCATTTCGGAAGATTTAGCAAGCCTCATATCAGTCAATTGTGATTTCATGTCCGACTTCTGCGCTGCGGTAAATAGCATCAAGAATCTGCATAATTACAATACCATCTTCTGCAGGAGATTTACATTTTACGCCGTTCTGAACACAGTCGATGAAATGATCCATTTCATTGTCCCAGAGGCCTGTAAGTCCCTGAATTGTACCCTGACCCATTTCAACGTCAACCATATAGTTGTTCATTTCAGTATAAAGCTCAACGTCAGGGTTGAGTTTTACGCCACCTTTTGTACCAAACAGTTCAATTTCGCCTTTGTCTTCTTTAATGTTAAGGCTGAAACTTGTTTCAATATTAAGCACAGCGCCGTTATCAAATCTTACCATTGCAACCGCAAGGTCTTCAACGTCACAAATATCGTCCTTGCTTCCCTGGGAAACATAACCCATTGTTTCAAAAGCTTTAACGCCTTTAACGTTTTTGCGGTCAAACAGTTTCTGATATGTTGCGCCGTAAACGGAAACAGGTTTCGGATTGCCCATAAGGTATCTTACAAGGTCAATAACGTGTACGCCAAGGTCAATAAGCGGACCGCCGCCGGAAATAGCTTTATTACCAAACCATCTTCCAGGGTTACCTTTTCTTCTTAAATAGTTAGCCTTTGTATAGTAGATTTCGCCAAGAGAATCTGCATCAATAAAATCTTTAAGGATCTTGCAGTCGTTAGCATATCTTCGTACAAACCCAATCATAAGGAGTTTGCCGGCTTTATCAGCGGCTTCCTTCATTTTATAAGCATCTGCAAGGTTGGATGCCATCGGCTTTTCGCAGAAAACGTGTTTTCCTGCATTAAGAGCGGCAATTGCGGCAGGTGCGTGAACGCTGTTCCATGCACAGATATCAACCGCATCAAGCTCGGAGAGCTTAAGCATTTCATTATAATCTGTATAGCGTCTTGTAACGCCGTACTGGTCAGCTTTTGCATAAAGAGCGTCTTCGTTAATATCACAAAAAGCATATAATTCAACATTTGGATTTTTTGCGTATGATGCCATATGAGATCCGGATATTCCGCCTGTACCAATGATACCAAGTTTGATTTTTTCAGCCATAATAATGATCTCCCGAAAATATTTTGTTACCCCCATTATACACCACTCATACAGTGGTTGTAAAGTATAAAATATTGCTTTTTTATAATACAATATTGCTCTTGAGAAAAGAAGAGTATAAAAATATATATCAATTACAACGAAAAAATGCGTAAATGTTAAAATTTTATATAAAATATCTATTTACATTTTACTTAAATACTGATACAATATTAAATAGGATATTATGGGTTTTTATGCCTTTTATAAAACGAACTATGCAAAAGGAGTTTTGACATGATCAGAAGAATTTTTGTTGAAAAGAAAAAAGGATATGAAGTAGAGGCAAAAAAGGTTTTTGCCGACATTACAAATAACCTTGGAATACAGGGGCTTGACGGCGTTCGTCTGTTCTGCAGATATGACGTTTCAGGTCTTTCGGACGAGCAGTATGCACAGGCTGCAAATATTGTATTTTCCGAACCGCCGGTTGACGATTGTTACCACGAAAATATGCCTAAAGTAGACGGCAGGGTTTTTGCAATTGAATTTTTGCCCGGTCAGTACGACCAGCGCGCCGATTCTGCAATGCAGTGTATCCAGATTTTAACCTGCGGCGACAGACCGAAGGTTAAAAGTGCAAAGGTTTTTGTGCTTGAAGGAAATATTTCGGACGAAGCATTTGACAAAATCAAAGGATATATGATTAACCCTGTTGAAGCACGTCAGGCGGCACTTGAAAAACCCGAAACACTTGACGATAAAATTGATTATCCCGAAGATGTTAAAACAATTGATAATTTTATTACCTGCACAGAGGACGAGCTTGTTTCCTTGATTAAAGAATACGGTCTTGCAATGGACGAAGCGGACATCAAGTTCTGCAGAGAATATTTTAAAACCGAAGAAAAAAGAAACCCAACACTTACAGAAATCCGTATGATTGATACATACTGGTCCGACCATTGCCGTCACACAACCTTCGGCACAGTGCTTGACTCGGTTGAATTTGGTGCGGGAACGGCATCGGATAAAATTGAGGGGTCCTGGAACAGCTACCTTGATTCAAGAAAATTCGTTTACGGCGAAAGACATAAAGATATTTGCCTTATGGACGTTGCAACTCTTGCAATGAAAAAGCTTAAAAAACAGGGCGCGCTTAAAAATCTTGACGAAAGCGAAGAAATAAACGCCTGCAGTATCGTGGTTGATGCTGATATCGACGGAAAAACAGAACCGTGGCTTGTTATGTTCAAAAATGAAACACATAACCATCCTACTGAAATTGAACCGTTCGGCGGTGCGGCAACCTGTCTTGGCGGCGCAATCCGTGACCCATTGTCAGGAAGATCCTATGTATATCAGGCAATGCGCGTAACAGGAAGCGCTGACCCGAGACGTGCATTTGCGGACACAATCCCGGGCAAGCTTTCACAGAGAAAAATTACGACAGGTGCGGCATCGGGTTACAGCTCATACGGCAACCAGATTGGTCTTGCAACAGGTCTTGTAGACGAGGTTTATAACGAAGGTTATGTTGCAAAGCGTCTTGAAATCGGTGCGGTAATCGGCGCATGCCCGAAAAGTGCAGTTCGCCGTGAAGTTCCGGCAGACGGCGACCTTGTAATCCTCCTCGGCGGTAAAACAGGCCGTGACGGCTGCGGTGGTGCAACAGGTTCTTCAAAAGCTCATACGGAAGAATCTCTTGAAACCTGCGGTGCGGAAGTGCAGAAGGGTAATCCGCCTATTGAAAGAAAAATCCAGAGACTGTTCAGAAACCAGGATGTTACACTTATGATTAAAAGATGTAACGACTTTGGTGCCGGTGGTGTATCCGTTGCAATCGGCGAGCTTGCCGATGGTCTTTATATAAATCTTGACAGCGTTCCGAAAAAATACGAAGGTCTTGACGGAACTGAACTTGCAATTTCTGAATCTCAGGAAAGAATGTCAGTTGTTGTTGAAGAAAGACACGCAAATGCGTTCATTGCCGAAGCGGCAAAAGAAAACCTTGAAGCCACAATCGTTGCAAGGGTTACCGAGGACCCGCGTCTTGTAATGGTTTGGAGAGGTAACAACATTGTTAACGTTTCAAGAGAATTCTTGTCATCTAACGGCGCACCGAAAAACACAAAAGTTGCAGTTTCCGGCGTAAACGGAAAATATGAATATAAAAAACACACAGACCTTTTTGACGCACTTGAAGACCTTAATCAGTGCTGCAAAAAAGGACTTATCGAAATGTTTGACTCCACAATCGGTGCGGGCAGCGTACTTATGCCGTTTGGCGGTAAGCATCAGCTTACTCCGGCAGATGCTATGGCGGCAAAACTTCCGGTTCTCGGCGGAAACACCACAACAGCATCACTTATGGCATATGGTCTTGACCCCGAGCTTGCAACCTGGAGCCCATATCACGGAAGTATGTATTCAATAGTACACGCAGTAAGCAAAATTGTTGCTGCCGGCGGTAAGTATCAGGATTCGTACCTTACACTTCAGGAATATTTTGAACGTCTTGGCGACAACCCGACCCGTTGGGGCAAACCTCTTGCGGCTCTCCTTGGTGCATATGAATCACAGATGCAGCTCGGTATTGCGGCAATCGGCGGTAAAGACAGTATGTCCGGTACATTTAAAGATATTGATGTACCACCTACACTTGCGGCTTTTGCGGTAACAACAGTTAACGCAGGAAAGGTTGTATCCAACGAATTCAAAAAACAGGATAGCAAGGTTGTATATATCAAAACAAAAGTTAACGACGACTATACAATAGATTTTGACGACCTCAAGAAAAACTACGATATTATTGCAAGCCTTATTAACAATAATAAAGTGCTTGCGGCTATGACGGTTGGCGCAGGCGGAATTGCTCCGGCAATTGCAAAAATGGCGTTTGGTAACAAAATCGGATTCAAGCTTGACGACGCATTTACTGAAGATTTGTATGCTCCGGCATATGGTAGTTTCATTCTTGAAGTTGACGGCGATGTTGAGTTTACGGTTCTCGGCTCTACAACCGGCGACAACAAAATCGTGCTTGAAAAAGAATACGATATTGACGAACTTATCGCTCGCTGGGTAGCACCGCTTGAAAAAGTGTTCCCGACAGATACTGCTATGGAAAAACCGGTATGCGACGATACAACCTGCGACATCAGAGTTTCAATAAATCCGCACGGTATCGCAAGACCGCGTGTGTTCATTCCGGTATTCCCGGGAACAAATTGCGAATATGACAGCGCAAAAGCATTTGAAAAAGCAGGCGCAACCGCTGAAATATTTGTTGTTAAAAACCTTTCAGGTGCGGATATCGAATATTCACTTAAACATATTGCAGAAGAAATTTCAAAATCACAGATAGTAATGCTTCCGGGCGGATTCTCCGGCGGTGACGAACCCGACGGTTCAGGTAAATTTATTGCCGCAGCGTTCAGAAATCCGTATATTAAAGATGCGGTTAATGAACTTCTCAAACACCGTGACGGTCTTATGCTCGGTATCTGTAACGGTTTCCAGGCACTTATCAAGCTTGGTCTTGTACCGTACGGCGAAATCACCGACCTTACAGACGAATGCCCGACACTTACTTATAACAATATCGGTCGTCACGCATCCTGTCTTGTAAATACAAAAGTTGCATCCGTAAAATCTCCGTGGATGAGCTGCTGCGAAGTGGGCGATATTCACAGAATTGCAATTTCTCACGGTGAAGGTAAGTTTGTATGTAGTGAAGAGCTTTATCAGAAACTTGCCGCAAATGGTCAGATTGCTACAAGATACGTTGATGATGCCGGCAACCCGACATATGATATTAAATATAACCCGAACGGCTCTGTTCATGCGGTTGAAGGTATATTCAGCGCCGACGGACGTGTATTTGGTAAAATGGGACACAGTGAAAGAACTGGCGACAGCCTTTACAAAAACGTTCCTGGTAACAAAAATCAGCCTATATTTGAATCGGGCGTAAAATACTTCAAATAAGGAGAGATTAACGTGTTTGTATCCGAAAGTTTAAACGTTGATGAAAATGGAGTTCTTTGCATCGGCGGCTCAAATGCTCTTGATATTGCAAAAGAGTATGGCACTCCGGTTTATGTAATGGACGAAGACCTCATCCGCAAAAACTGCAGAATATATAAAGACGCAATGGATAAACACTACGGCGGAAACGGGCTTGTGCTTTATGCAAGCAAAGCCTTTTCCTGCAAACGTATGGTGAAAATCGTGAAAGAAGAAGGTCTTGGTCTTGATGTGGTATCGGGCGGTGAGTTGTATACCGCAATAAAAGCGGATTTTCCGATGGAAAAAGTATATTTCCACGGAAACAACAAAACCGAAGACGAGCTTTTGCTTGCTGTTGAAAACGGCGTAGGTACCATTGTTGTTGATAATGTTTTTGAACTTAAAAAATTAAATACTATTGCCGAAGAAAAAGGCAAAACCGTGGATATAATGTTCCGAATCAAACCCGGTATAGATGCTCATACACACGAGTTTGTTATGACCGGACAGATTGATTCCAAGTTCGGTGTTGCGCTTGAAACCGGCGAGGCAATGGAAGTCTATAAAACCGCAAAACAGATGAAAAATCTCAATATTGTCGGTGTGCATTGCCATATAGGCTCGCAGATTTTTGACATCGAGCCGTTTGAACATGCCGCAAGCGTTATGATGGGATTTATTGCCGATCTTAAAAAAGAAGGCATTGAAATCGAGCAGATGAACCTTGGTGGCGGATACGGAATTAAATATGTTCCCGAAGATAATCCGATTGATTATGATGCGTATATCGAAGCGGTTTCAAAGGTTGTTAAAAAGGTAGCGGCAGAAAAAGGAATTGAAATGCCGAAAATCCTTATGGAACCCGGCAGGTCAATTGTTGCATCCGCAGGTGCTACCTTATATACAGTAGGCGGAGTAAAAGAAATTCCGGATGTTCGTACATATGTGTCGGTTGACGGCGGTATGGCGGATAACCCAAGATACATTATGTATGGTTCAAAATACCACGCGCTTCTGGCAAATAATCCGATGGCACAGCCGAAAAAAGAGGTTACTATCGCAGGTAAATGCTGCGAATCGGGCGACCTTTTAATAAAGGATATAAAAATGCCGAGCATTAAAGCGGGAGATGTTCTTGCCGTTCTTGCAACGGGTGCATATAATTATTCCATGGCAAGTAATTATAACAGAATACCGAAACCGCCGGTTGTAATGGTAAGTGGCGGCAAGCCAAGCCTTGCGGTAAAACGCGAAACATACGAAGATATTATAAAAAATGACCTATAAAAATGCCCCGATTTGTGTTTTTACATAAATTGGGGTTTTTTAGTTAACTTTTGTCCAATAACTGGGTATAATAAATTAGCACAGTTTAAAAGAAAGGGCAAAGTTAATGTTTTTGATAAAAGCGGAATCAAAAAAAGTAAAAATATTGGTGGCAGTATTAACACTTGCAATGCTGTTTGGATGTATTTTTGCATCGTTTTATTATAATGATGAGCTTCTTCTCGGAAGTTTTGAACATTATGACGATGATGATGTCAAATATCTGCGGAGTGCCCGGACGTTTGTAGAAACAGGGAAGCTGACATACGGATATCCGGATGAGCCGACAGTATTTATTATGCCGGGGATTACGCTGTTTCTTACACCATTTGTGGCGCTTTTTGGCGAAAAAGGGGCGGTTATGCCGGTGAGAATAGTTTTTGCTGGTTTGCAAGTCTTCAATTTATATATGGTATTTCTTATTTCAAGAAAAATTTTTAATTCAAAAGTTGCGCTTATTACCATGGCGCTTTCACTTTTTTATCTGCCAAACATTTATGTTTCAACAGTGGTGTTGACGGAAGTGCCTGCATATACGGCATTTCTTCTTATGATATATTTTCTTATTTGCGGCGCGCAAACAAAGAGTAAACGAATGTTTTTTGTTTGCGGTACAATGTGGGCAGTGTCTGTAATGTTCAGGGCAACAATGGCGGTAATGGGAATTGTTATTTTAGCATATCTGCTCTTCAAAAAAATAGAAATTAAATATATGGTAAAATATGCGGTGTATTTAATAATCCCGTTTATTATAATTATGTCGCCGTGGGTTATAAGAAATTTTGCTATGTTTGACAGTTTTATTCCATTTACCGTTTCAACCGGCAATCCGAAAATGCAAGGGGCAGTAATAGATTATTCAACCGAAGAACGAGAAAAACTGCTTGCGGCAGTAAGCGCACATAATGTTGATTATGGAGAAACCGAAATTTCGGCGGATGCCGCAGAACACGAAATCGCAAACAGATTTTTTAAATACAACATTAAAAATAATACGGCTGAATATGTATATTGGTACACAGTGGGGAAAACTGTCAGAAATTTTTCTCTGCCGTATATGTGGTATCCGATATACTCAGGCACATATTTGCCGATAACAATATATCACCGCGTGCTTCTTGCCTTGTTTGTGGCGGGAACGCTGATTATGATAATTAAAAAACGGGTAAATGCGGAAACGGGAATGCTGCTTACTGCGATAATTGTGTTCAACGTAATTCATTTGCCGTATTACTGCTTTTCAAGATATATGTATATTGTAATGTGTTTTATTATAATGATTGCAGCGGATGTTTTATATAACACGGCGGATATATTGTTCTTGCAAAAAAAGATAGGATGTGGTACAATAAAAAATGGTAATGAAATGGGGGAATAAAAATGATTAAAATAACAGATGTACGTGCAAATGTTGGCGACAGTGCGTTTTTGCTTGATGACGGAAAAACATCAATTCTTTACGATTCGGGATTCGGATTTACGGGATATGCCGTTGCCGATAAAATAAAAAATATTCTTGTGGAAAGAAGCCTCGACTATATTTTCCTTACACATTCGCATTATGACCATGCATATGGTGCGGCATATGCACTTGAATACTGGCCGGAGGCAAAGGTGGTTGCGGGTGAATATGCGGCAAAAATATTTGCAAAACCTACAGCAAAAGCCGTAATGCATGACCTTGACAGTAAGTTTGCAAAAACCTGCGGAGTTGATGAATATGAAGATAAAATTGAAAATCTTCGTGTGGATATACCGGTTGGGGAAGGCGATGTTGTACAAGCGGGGGATATGGAGTTTAAGGTAATCAATCTTCCGGGACACACAAAGTGCTCAGTTGGATATTACTGCAAAGAGGAAAAGCTTCTTTTGGCTTGCGAAACCATAGGTGTTTTCAACGGCAAAGACGATGTTGTTCCGTCGGTGCTTGTGGGATATAATATGGCACTTGAATCTATTGATAAGGTGCTTAAGCTTGATGCAAAAAAAGTGCTTGCACCGCACTACGGAATTCTTGATGAAAATGAAACAAAGATTTATCTTGGAAAAGCAAAACCGACTCTTATTGAAACAACAGAAAAAATGGTAGAGATGCTTAAAAACGGATGTTCAAAAGAAGAGGTGGCACAGATGTTTAAAGATAAGTTTTATCACGGATATATTGCTGAAGTTTATCCTATTGATGCAATGGAGCTTAATATAGGAATAACAATAAATCTTATCGAGCGTGAATTTGAACTTGCATAAAAAGGGGGATAAATATGGGGGTATTATCAGAAAAAGCACTTTCTGTAATTAAGAAAATGCAACAAAACGAGCTTACCGAAAGTGTAATTTATGCCGAAATTGCAAAATTTGCAAAGGGTGAAGAAAATAAAGAGGTGCTCCTTCGACTTGCGAAAGAGGAAAAAGCGCATTACGAAATCTGGGAAAAATATACCGGTATCGAAATGAAACCGGAAAAACTCAAAATTTTTAAATTTAAGCTGATGGCAAGAATTTTAGGATTTACTTTTGCAATCAAGCTTATGGAAAACGGTGAAGAAGCGGCGCAGGATGAATATGAGCTTCTTGAAAAGGAAGTGAAGGAAAGCACATCAATAAGAGCGCAGGAAGAAGAACACGAGCAGGCGCTTATTGCTATGCTTGACGAAGAAAGACTGCAGTATGTGGGTAGTATGGTGCTTGGGATGAACGACGCTCTTGTCGAGCTTGCGGGTTCACTTGCTGGTTTTACATTTGCACTTCAGAACACAAAGCTTATTGCTCTGTCCGGTCTTATTATCGGTATTTCCGCTACATTCTCAATGGCATCAAGCGAATTTCTTGCCGCACGAAGCGAGGGAAGAGATGATGCGTTTAAATCCTGCACATATACCGGAATTGCATATCTTATCACGGTTGTACTTCTTATCTTGCCGTATCTTCTTTTCGGAAGTGCACAGTACATCGCGGCACTTATTTGTATGCTTGCGGTTGTAATTCTTATAATTGCCGGATTTACGTATTACACATCTGTAGCGCAGGGCGAAAAATTCGGCTGCCGGTTTGCCGAAATGGCACTTATCAGCATAGGTGTATCGGTTGTATCGTTCTTTGTTGGCATCCTTGCAAAACAGTTTCTTGGGGTAGAAATATAAAACTAAGCCGAGCGGAATCGAACCCCATAAGCCTTAAACTTGTTAAATTTTCATTCTTGAAACTTGTCGTCCTTGCAAGGCGTCAGCCTTGCTTCGTCCTTCGCATTCCAATTATATAAAATTTTCCTGCGTTTAAGGTCGAAGAGTTTAAACCCCTTAAATTTTGATGGAAGACAAAGAAACTTCAAGAATAATACTCGCGTATATTTGCAGAAGTTTCTGCAGTATTACGCAAAATTTATGGTTTTAAACCTTGTGGTGTTCGATTTCGCTCGGCTTATATAATCAGCAGTTTTGCCAAAGAAACCCTTTTGCAAAACTGCTTTTTTATATATTAAATGATTGACATTTAGCGGTAAATTGTTGTAAAATATAATGTATTTAAAATTTATGAAAGAAGAGATAAATATGAGTACATTGTTGTCAGTATCGGTAGCTTTGCTTGCCGGACTTCTTATGACAAGAGCATTTAAGCCACTTAAACTGCCGTCGGTAACGGCATACCTTATTGCCGGGGTGCTTATCGGTCCATATTGCATCGGAAGACTTGGCATAGAAGGGTTTGGTTTTGCATCGGGTGAGGCAGTTGAAGCACTTAAACTTGTTTCTGAGGTTGCGCTTGGTTTCATTGCTTTTTCAATCGGTAGTGAATTTAGACTTGAAGACCTTAAGAAAACGGGTAAAGCGGCAACCGTTATCGGTATAATTCAGGCGCTTGTTGCCACCCTTTTTGTTGATGTGGCACTTTACTTATTGCATCTTGCAATGCCGGATAAGCTTACACTTCCGCAGGTTATCGTACTTGGCGCAATTGCAACTGCTACCGCACCTGCCGCAACACTCATGGTTGTCCGTCAGTACAAAGCGGACGGTCCGCTTACAAAACTGCTTCTTCCTATAGTTGCGCTTGATGATGCAGTCGGTCTTATTGTATTTGCCGTATCCTTTGGTATTGCAAAAACACTTATCACAAATCAGGTTGATTTTATTTCAATTATTGTAAATCCGCTTGTTGAAATTGTTTGCTCACTCGGACTTGGTGCAATAATGGGATGGGTGCTTACCCAGCTTGAAAAAATGTTCAACTCAAACACAAATCGTCTTAATATGACTATTGCGTTTGTATTTGCTACGGTTGCACTTTCTATGATAGATTTCCATATCGGACCGGTACACGTAAGCTTTTCATCACTTCTTGTATGTATGATGCTTGGCACAATATTCTGCAACATCTGTCCGCTTTCACACGATATTATGGAGAAATCGGACAAATGGGCATCGCCGCTTCTGGCGCTGTTTTTCGTAATCAGCGGTGCAGAGCTTGAGCTTAGTGTATTTATGGATATGGCAATTGTAATAATCGGTGTTGTATACATCATTTTCCGTTCGCTCGGAAAATATTTCGGTGCTATGGGAAGTGCAAAGCTTGCTAAATGTGAACCGAATATATGTAAATATCTTGGTATTACACTTCTGCCGCAGGCGGGGGTTGCGCTTGGAATGTGTGCCACAGCAATGCAGCTTGGTGAACAGGGAAGCCTTATAAGAAATATAACACTCTTTGCGGTTCTTATTTATGAGCTTGTAGGTCCGCTTCTCACAAGACAGGCACTTGCCGCAGCAGGCGATATCAAACCTATTCCGCACGAAGTTAAGATGAGAAGACAGAATAAACTTGATGCTGTGAAAAACAAATGATTTAAGCTAAAATGTGCCAACCGCGCAGGAACAGCTGATGCTATGGGAACATCAAGTTTTGAAAATAGTAAAAACATATGTAGGAATTCGTTAATTAACGAATTCCTATTTTTTATGTTCCAGCGCTACGGCCAACTCTCACCTCTCGCAGTACCTATGTACAGCTTCGGGATTCGATTTGGCCGTTTTGCATTATTTTATCTTAAATCTGCAGGCTAAAATGCGCCAACTGCGCAAGAGATACAAGAAAAGAGTTGCTTTGAAAGCAACTCTTTTTTCATATTAAAATTCCTGTTATAAATGCCACTACCGAGGAGCA
>JAZRHB010000076.1:0-16441 GCA_045644605.1 Clostridia bacterium | reverse complement strand
ATGGAAGTGTACAGAAAAATCCGTCCGGGCGAACCGCCGACAGTTGAAAGCGCGCAGACACTTATTAATAATATGTTCTTTGACGCAAAACGTTATGACCTTGCGCACGTTGGAAGATATAAAGTTAATAAGAAACTTGCGTTTGCAGGAAGAGTTGTAGGCTTTACTCCTGCGGAAGCCATTATCAATCCTGAAACAGGCGAAATTATTGCAGGCGTTGGTGATATTATCACCCGCGAAATGGCAGCAGAAATGGATGCATGCTCTCTCAACAGAATTACAGTTGATATCGACGGCGAAAAAGTGGTTGTTTTCTCCAACAACACAGTTGATATTACCCGTTTTGTTGAAGCAGACCTTTCCGATTTAAATATAAAAGAAAGAGTATACTATCCTGCTCTTAAAGAAATTCTTGATAACGCTACAGAAGAAACAGACCTTGCGCACGAAATCAAGCGTAATCTTGACACACTTATTGCAAAAAATCTTTCTACCGAAGATATAATGGCATCTATCAACTACTTTATGAATCTCCAGTATACTCTCGGTAATACAGATGACATTGACCATCTTGGTAACAGAAGACTCCGCTGCGTAGGCGAGCTTCTCCAGAACCAGTTCAGAGTTGGTTTTGCAAGAATGGAACGTGTTGTTAAAGAAAGAATGATAATTCAGGACCTTGATGTAGCTTCCCCGCAGAACCTTGTTAACATAAGACCTGTAGTTGCTACAATCAAAGAATTCCTCGGTTCTTCACAGCTTTCACAGTTTATGGACCAGACAAACCCGCTTGCTGAGCTTACTCACAAACGTCGTCTTTCCGCACTTGGACCGGGCGGTCTTTCCCGTGACCGTGCCGGATTCGAAGTTCGTGACGTTCACTACTCTCACTACGGAAGAATGTGTCCTATCGAAACTCCTGAAGGTCCGAACATCGGTCTTATCAGTTCACTTGCTACTTATGCCTGCATCAACGAATACGGATTTATTGAATCTCCGTACAGACGTGTTGATAAAGAAAAAGGCATCGTAACAGATGAAATTGTATATATGTCTGCCGACGAAGAGGACAACTATATTGTTGCTCCGGCAAACGAACCTCTTGACGAAGAAGGTCATTTCATTAAACCGAAAGCGACTGTCCGCGTAAGAGAAGAAATTATTGAAGTTGAATCCGACAAAGTTGACTTTGTTGACGCATCTCCAAGACAGTTCGTTTCAGTTGCTACAGCAATGATTCCGTTCCTTGAAAACGATGACGCCAACCGTGCACTCATGGGTTCAAACATGCAGCGTCAGGCAGTGCCGCTTCTTAAAACCGATTCTCCGATTGTCGGCACAGGTATGGAATACCGTGCGGCTAAAGACTCCGGTATAGTTGTGGTTGCAGAAAACGGCGGAACAGTTTCCAAAGTTTCTTCAAGCGAAATTGTTGTTCTTGAAGACAGTGGTGAAACAAAAACTTACAAGCTTACAAAGTTTATGCGTTCTAACCAGGGTACCTGCATGAACCAGAGACCTATTGTAAATAAAGGCGACAGAATTGAAGCCGGCGACGTTATTGCCGACGGTCCTTCAACTCATAATGGTGAGGTTGCTCTCGGACGTAACATCCTTATCGGATTTATGACATGGGAAGGTTACAACTACGAGGATGCTATTCTCATCAGTGAAAAACTTGTTCACGACGATGTATTTACATCAATCCATATAGAAGAATACGAATGTGAAGCACGTGATACAAAACTTGGTGCTGAAGACATTACCCGTGATATTCCGAACGTAGGCGAAGATGCTCTTAAAGACCTTGATGAAAGAGGTATTATCCGCGTTGGTGCTGAAGTTCGTCCGGGAGATATTCTTGTTGGTAAGGTTACACCGAAAGGCGAAACCGAGCTTACTGCAGAAGAAAGACTTCTTCGTGCAATCTTCGGTGAAAAAGCACGTGAAGTAAGAGATACTTCACTTCGCGTACCTCACGGTGAATCCGGTATAATTGTTGACGTTAAAGTGTTTGAACGCTCCAAAGGCGACGAAATGGCGCCGGGCGTTAACCAGCTTGTACGTTGTTATATTGCACAGAAACGTAAAATTTCTGTTGGTGATAAAATGGCGGGTCGTCACGGTAACAAGGGTGTTATCTCCAGAATTCTTCCTGTTGAAGATATGCCTTTCCTCCCCGACGGTACTCCGCTTGAAATCGTGCTTAATCCTCTCGGCGTTCCGTCACGTATGAATATCGGTCAGGTACTTGAAGTGCATCTTGGTTATGCAGCTAAAGCACTTGGCTGGAAAATTGCAACACCGGTATTCGACGGCGCAAACGAAGAAGATATTGCAAACGCACTTGAAAAAGCAGGCTACAGCCGTGACGGCAAAACCGTTCTTTACGACGGACGTACAGGTGAGCCGTTTGACAACAGGGTAACAGTTGGTTATATGTATATCCTCAAACTTGCCCATCTTGTTGACGATAAAATCCACGCCCGTTCAACAGGTCCTTACTCACTCGTTACTCAGCAGCCACTCGGCGGTAAAGCTCAGTTCGGCGGACAGAGATTCGGGGAAATGGAAGTTTGGGCTCTTGAAGCGTACGGCGCAGCTTATACACTTCAGGAAATCTTAACGGTTAAATCCGACGACGTTGTTGGTCGTGTTAAAACTTACGAATCCATCGTTAAAGGCGATAATGTTCCTACTCCGGGTGTTCCCGAATCGTTCAAGGTTCTTATAAAAGAACTTCAGTCTCTTGCACTTGATGTTAAAATCCTTGACGATAAGGGCGAGGAAATTGAACTTAAAGAGGAAGAGGATGACGATATTCCGCAGGCAGCGCCGTCACTGCTCAAGAGCATTTCCGAAAACTCCGAAGATATGGAAAGCTTCCTTACACCAATTGATGAGGATAGCGACGATGATTTCGACGAATTCGATATTGATGACGAAGACATCGTTATTGATATTGAGGATTCCGATGCATATGTGGTTTCAGATATGCTTGACAATCCGGATGAAATCAGCGCTTTGGACTCAGCCGACATATTCGGCTCCGATGAATTTTAAAAATTTGGGTTAGTGAGGAGATAAGATAATGTTAGAGTTTAATAATTTTGATGCTATACGCATCGGGTTGGCATCTCCCGAGAAAATCAGAGAATTATCCCGAGGGGAAGTTAAAAAACCTGAAACAATCAACTACAGAACACTCAAACCGGAACGTGATGGTTTGTTCTGCGAAAAAATATTCGGACCAACAAAAGACTGGGAATGTCATTGTGGTAAATATAAAAGAATTAGATATAAAGGTATTGTTTGTGACCGTTGCGGCGTTGAAGTAACAAAATCAAAAGTACGTCGTGAAAGAATGGGTCATATCGAGCTTGCTGCTCCGGTATCTCATATCTGGTACTTCAAAGGTATCCCGAGCAGAATGGGACTTATCCTCAATATGTCCCCCCGTATGCTTGAAAAAGTTCTTTACTTTGCAGCATATGTTGTAATTGATCCGGGCAGAAGCGATATGCAGAAAAAACAGATTCTTTCTGAAAAAGAATATCGTGATAATATCGAAAAATACGGCGCTAACGGTTTCCGTGCAGGTATGGGTGCGGAAGCTATAAAAGAACTTCTTTCTGAAATTGACCTTGACGTAATGAGCGCAGAACTCTATGAAGAAATGGAAACTGCTCAGGGTCAGAAAAAAAGTAGAATTGTTAAAGTTCTTGAAGTTGTTGAAGCGTTCAGACAGTCAGGTAACCGCCCTGAATGGATGATTATGGATGCAATCCCTGTAATTCCTCCGGAAATCCGTCCTATGGTACAGCTTGACGGCGGCAGATTTGCAACATCCGACCTTAACGACCTGTACCGCAGAGTTATCAACAGAAACAACCGTCTTAAAAGACTTCTTGAACTCGGTGCACCGGATATTATCGTAAGAAACGAAAAAAGAATGCTGCAGGAATCTGTAGACGCTCTTATAGATAACGGCAGACGCGGAAAACCCGTAACAGGTCCCGGAAACAGACCGCTTAAATCCCTTTCTGATATGCTCAAAGGTAAACAGGGTCGTTTCAGACAGAACCTTCTCGGTAAACGTGTTGACTATTCAGGACGTTCCGTTATCGTTGTAGGACCGGAACTGAAAATTTATCAGTGCGGACTTCCGAAAGAAATGGCACTTGAACTGTTCAAGCCTTTCGTTATGAAAAAGCTTGTTAACGACGGCGGTGCACATAACATAAAAAATGCTAAGAAAAAAGTAGAACGTGCGGACGAAACAGTATGGGATGTACTTGAAGAAATCATTAAAGAACATCCGGTACTCCTTAACCGTGCTCCTACGCTTCACAGACTGGGTATCCAGGCATTTGAACCGGTACTTGTTGAAGGTCGTGCAATAAGACTTCATCCTCTTGTATGTACAGCTTACAACGCCGACTTCGACGGTGACCAGATGGCTGTTCACCTTCCGCTTTCGCCGGAAGCTCAGGCTGAAGCACGTTTCCTTATGCTTTCTGCAAACAACCTGCTCAAACCGCAGGATGGTAACCCTGTAACCGTTCCTACACAGGACATGGTTCTCGGAAGCTTCTATCTTACAGTTGCAAAAGGTGAAACAGAACTTTCCCTTGCTCAGGCTCCTAAAGCTACAGACTGCGAACTTGAATTTGCAAGTGCCGAAGAAGCAATTGAAGCATATAATAACGATAAAATCGGCATTTCCGAAGTTATCAAGGTTAAAAAAGGCAGAAAGAGCGAAATCACAAACATTGTACGTCTTACAATGAAAGAATTCAAAACTGCCGAAGAAGCAATTGTTGCTTTTGATAACGGTGAAATTACCGAATATCAGCCGGTTAAACTCCCCTACACCGAAACAATCAAAGGTGTGGAAGACGGCGATATGCTTATCACAACATATAAGCATATTACAATGAAAACATTCTCTTCCAAAAACGAGGCTCTTCTTGCTTACGACGCTAAAATTGTTACTCTTCACGAACCAATCCGCGTAAGAATATACAAAGAAATTGACGGCGTGATGCAGCACAAAACAATTGATGCTACAATCGGAAGACTTATCTTCAACGAAAGCATTCCTCAGGACCTCGGCTTTGTGGACAGAAGCAATCCTGACAAGTTGTTTGACCTTGAAATTACAGAAAAAACAACTAAAAAAGTCCTTGAAAAAATCATTACAAAGTGTATACGTACACACGGCATAACAAAATCTGCCGAAGTTCTTGACAATATCAAGGCACAGGGCTTCAAATACTCCACAAGAGGCGCAATTACCGTTGGTGTATCCGATATGGAAATCCCGCCGGCAAAACCGCGTTACATTAAGGAAGCAGAAGATACAATTGATAAGATTACTCTTAAATACAAACGCGGATTTATGTCCAACGAAGAAAGATATGAGCTTGTAATAGGCACATGGAAAGAAACAATTGACCATATTACAAAAGCTCTTATGAACAACATGGGCGAATTCAATCCGATCAGTATGATGGCTACATCAGGTGCCCGTGGTAACGTGGGTCAGATCCGTCAGCTCGCAGGTATCCGTGGTCTTATGGCGGATACAACAGGTAAATCAATCGAAATCCCAATTAAAGCTTCTTTCCGTGAAGGTCTTGACGTTATCGAATTCTTCATTTCCTCTCACGGTGCGAGAAAAGGTCTTGCCGATACAGCGCTCCGTACAGCCGACTCCGGTTACCTCACACGTCGTCTTGTTGATGTCAGCCAGGAAGTTATCATTCGTGAGGATGATTGCGGAACCGAGCACGGTCTTCTCCTTCGCGCTATCGAAAACGAAAAACGCAAAGGCGTATCCGGCGACACAGACAGATACGTTATTGAACCGCTTCGTGACCGTATCAAAGGACGTGTTCCTCTTGATGATGTTATCAATCCGAAAACAGGCGAAGTAATGGTTAAAAAAGGCGACCTTATCAGCGAGGGCTTGGCTGCTGAAATTGAAAAAGCAGGCATTAAAGAGCTTGTTGTACGTTCAGTAATTACATGTAAAGCAAAAGTTGGTGTATGTTCAAAATGTTACGGTGCAAACCTTGCATCCAACAACGATTTTGTTAACATTGGTGAAGCAGTTGGTATTATCGCTGCTCAGTCCATCGGTGAACCGGGTACACAGCTTACAATGCGTACATTCCACAGTGGTGGTATCGCCGGCGATGACATCACACAGGGTCTCCCCCGTGTTGAAGAACTCTTTGAAGCAAGAAAACCGAAGGGACTTGCTGTTATCGCTGAAGAGCCGGGTATCGTACAGATTAACGATACTAAAAAAGGCCGTGTAATTTCAATTACAAATCCGGAAACAGGACTTGTTAAGGATTACAATATTGCTTATGGTGCAACAGTTAAAGTTGCTGATGACGAAACTGTAGTTGCAGGTCAGGAACTTACAGAAGGTTCCATCAACCCGTCCGACCTTCTCAGAATCAAAGGTTCAAGTGCTGTTCAGCAGTATCTTGTTCAGGAAGTACAGAAGGTTTACAAACTGCAGGGTGTTGAAATCAGCGATAAGCATATTGAAGTTATCATCCGTCAGATGATGAGAAAAGTTAAGATTGCGGAAAGCGGAGATTCTAAGTTCCTCCAGGGACAGCTTGTTGACCGCCGTGAACTTGAAAATGTATGCGAAGAGCTTAATGCCGCAGGAAAGAAACTTCCTGAAATTGAAGATGTTCTTCTCGGTATCACAAAAGCTTCTCTTGCTACAGAATCGTTCCTGTCGGCTGCGTCCTTCCAGGAAACAACAAGAGTTCTTACCGATGCTGCAATCAAAGGTAAAACTGACCCGCTCGTTGGTCTTAAAGAAAACGTTATTATCGGCAAACTTATCCCCGCAGGTACAGGCGTGCCGATATATAATAAAATTGATGTTGACACCGCAAGTAGCGAAGTTATCAAACTGTAAAAATAAGTGTTGACAAACAGGAAAAAATGTTATAAAATACTTTAGGTATGGCTTGTGGCGACATAAGCCATACCATTACCCGTTTGCTTAATTAGTTTTTTATATATACTGATTAAAAATTACAAACAGGAGGTGAATATATTGCCAACATTTAACCAATTGGTTCGTAAGGGAAGAGACGTTGTTAAAGCGAAATCTACAGCTCCTGCTCTTCAGAAGGGTATGAACACTCTTAAGAAGAAAGCAACTGACCTCAGTTCGCCGCAGAAACGTGGAGTTTGTACTTCCGTTAAAACAATGACCCCTAAAAAACCTAACTCAGCTCTCCGTAAGATTGCCAGAGTAAGACTTACAAACGGTATTGAAGTAACAGCTTATGTACCGGGTATCGGTCACAATCTTCAGGAGCATAGCGTGGTTCTTATCCGTGGCGGAAGAATTAAGGACCTTCCTGGTGTAAGATATCACATTATCCGTGGTACTCTTGATACTCAGGGCGTTCAGAACAGAATGCAGTCCAGATCCAAATACGGTGCTAAGAAACCGAAAGCAGGAAAATAATATTTTCCAATTTGTGTGAAATAATAATTTCGCACCTTAAAAAAGCTTAAAAAAGCAAAACTAATTTCATAGTTAGGCTGCGAAATTTTGTATATAAATTTTGAAGCGACACTACACGGGCGGATTTTTCGTCCGCCAGAGTACCTATGAAATCATAAATTTATGAAGGAGGGAAGTACAGTGCCAAGAAGATCATGTGCTGCTAAAAGAGATGTTTTAGCTGATCCGATGTATAACAGCAAATTGGTAACAAAGCTTATCAATAATGTTATGTACGACGGTAAAAAAGGTGTATCACAGAAAATTGTTTATGATGCATTTGAAATAATCCGTGAGAAAACAGGCAAAGATCCGTTGGAGGTGTTCCAGCAGGCTCTTGAAAATATTATGCCTGTACTCGAAGTTAAAGCTAGAAGAGTCGGTGGTTCAACATATCAGGTACCTATCGAAGTAAGACCTGACAGAAGACAGACACTCGGACTCAGATGGCTTACACTTTATTCACGTGCTCGTAGTGAAAAAACTATGCGCGAAAGATTAGCCGGCGAAATCCTTGATGCTCTTAACGGTCAGGGCGCAGCGGTTAAAAAACGTGAAGACACACACAAAATGGCAGAAGCTAACAAAGCTTTCGCTCATTTCCGTTGGTAATTTCTTTTGCCAACCACTACTAATTTACTAATAGGGAGGATTTCCGATGCCTAGAGAATATTCTCTTGACGTTACTCGTAATATCGGAATCATGGCTCATATAGACGCCGGTAAAACAACAACTACCGAGCGTATCCTGTTCTACACAGGACGTATCCACAAAATCGGCGAAACACACGAAGGTGCTTCACAGATGGACTGGATGGAACAGGAAGCAGAAAGAGGTATCACAATTACTTCTGCTGCTACAACCGCACACTGGAAAAATCACAGAATCAACATCATTGATACACCGGGTCACGTTGACTTCACAGTTGAAGTTGAACGTTCACTCCGCGTACTTGACGGTTCTGTAACAGTTTTCTGTGCTAAAGGCGGCGTTGAGCCTCAGTCCGAAACAGTTTGGCGTCAGGCTGACAAATACGGTGTACCTCGTATGGCGTACATCAACAAAATGGATATACTCGGTGCAGATTTCTATAATGTTGTCGATATGATGAAAGACAGACTTAAAACAAATGCTGTACCAATTCAGTTGCCTATCGGTTCCGAAGATACATTCAAAGGAATCATCGACCTCGTTGAAATGAAAGCCTATGTTTACTATGATGACATCGGTAAAGACATTCGCGAAGAAGAAATCCCTGCAGATATGCTGGACAAGGCAACAGAATATCATAAGGAAATGATTGAAGCAATTGCTGAAGTTGACGAAGACCTTATGATGAAATACCTCGAAGAGGAAGAAATTACAATACCTGAAATAAAAGCAGCTATCAGAAAAGCTACAATTACACTTGCAATTGTACCTGTTGTTTGCGGTACTTCTTACCGTAACAAGGGTGTTCAGAAGCTTCTTGACGCAGTAGTTGACTACATGCCGTCTCCGCTTGACATCCCTGCTATTAAAGGTATTCTTCCGGGTGATGACAGCGGCGAAGAGTATGAAAGAAAAGCAAGCGACGAAGAACCGTTCGCAGCTCTTGCTTTCAAAATTATGACTGACCCGTTCGTTGGTAAACTCTGCTTCTTCAGAGTTTATTCCGGAACACTTGAAGCCGGTTCTTACGTTCTTAACTCTACAAAGAACAACAAAGAAAGAATCGGACGTATTCTCCAGATGCATGCTAATGACCGTCAGGAAATTAAAATGGTTTACTCCGGTGATATTGCAGCTGCAGTTGGTCTTAAGAATACAACAACGGGTGACACACTTTGTGATGAAAACCACCCGATTATTCTTGAATCAATGGAATTCCCTGACCCGGTTATCCGTGTTGCTATTGAACCGAAAACAAAAGCAGGTCAGGAAAAAATGGGTATTGCTCTTGCAAAACTCGCTGAAGAAGACCCGACATTCAAGACATATACTGATGAAGAAACAGGCCAGACAATTATTGCCGGTATGGGTGAGCTCCACCTTGAAATCATCGTAGACAGACTTCTTCGTGAATTCAAAGTTGAAGCTGATGTAGGTAGTCCTCAGGTATCTTACAGAGAAACAATCCGTAAATCTGTTGATATCGAAAACAAATACTCCAGACAGTCCGGTGGTAAAGGTCAGTACGGTCACGTTAAAATCAAAGTTGAACCTATGGAAGCAGGTAAAGGCTACGAATTTGTTAACAACATCGTTGGTGGTGTAATTCCGAAAGAATACATTCCGGCTGTTGACCAGGGTATCCAGGGCGCAATGCAAAGTGGTGTACTTGCAGGTTACAACGTTGTTGACGTAAGAGTAACACTTTACGATGGTTCCTACCACGAAGTTGACTCATCTGAAATGGCATTTAAGATTGCAGGTTCTATGGCATTCAAAGAAGCTTGCCGTAAAGCAGACCCTGTTCTTAAAGAACCTATCATGAAGGTTACAGTTATCGTTCCTGAAGAATACATGGGTGACGTTATGGGTGACCTTAACTCCAGACGTGGTCAGATTCAGGGTATGGAAGCAAGAAGCGGTGCACAGCAGATTGTTGCATTCGTTCCGCTTTCTGAAATGTTCGGTTATGCAACTGATATGCGTTCCAACACACAGGGACGTGGTCAGTACACAATGGAACCAAGCCACTATGCAGAAGTTCCGAAGAGCATTCAGGAACAGATTATCAGCAAAAAAGCTGAACAGTAATAATTATACTTGCATTTTAAATGCAATTATGATACAATAAAAAAAATAAAAGAATTTGTGCAAACGCACACTCTATTAAGAGAGGAGATTTTAAAAATGGCAAAGGCTAAGTTTGAAAGAACCAAACCCCACGTAAATATCGGTACTATCGGTCACGTTGACCATGGTAAAACATCTCTTACAGCAGCTATCACAAAAGTTCTCGGTATGGACGGTAAAGCTGAATTCACAGCTTACGACATGATCGACAAAGCTCCTGAAGAAAGAGAAAGAGGTATCACTATCTCTACATCACACGTTGAATACGAAACAGACAAAAGACACTATGCACACGTTGACTGCCCCGGACATGCTGACTATGTTAAAAACATGATCACAGGTGCTGCTCAGATGGACGGTGCTATCCTCGTTGTATCTGCAGCTGACGGTCCGATGCCGCAGACACGTGAACACATTCTTCTTGCTCGTCAGGTTGGTGTTCCGTACATCGTTGTATTCCTTAACAAAGTTGACCAGGTTGATGACGAAGAACTTCTTGAACTCGTTGAAATGGAAGTTCGTGACCTCCTCAGCGAATATGAATTCCCGGGAGACGACACACCTATCATCAAAGGTTCAGCTCTCAGCATTCTCGAATGTTCATCTACAGACAGAAATGACCCGACTTACGCTCCTGTAATCGAACTCATGGACGCTGTTGACAGTTACATTCCGGATCCTGACCGTGCAACAGATAAACCGTTCCTTATGCCTGTCGAAGACGTATTCTCTATCACAGGTCGTGGTACAGTTGCTACAGGTAGAGTTGAAAGAGGCGAACTTAAAGTTCAGGACGAAGTTGAACTCGTTGGTCTTACAGACGAAAGCAGAAAACTCGTTGTTACAGGTATCGAAATGTTCAGAAAACTCCTTGACAGCGCACAGGCTGGGGACAACATCGGTGCTCTTCTCCGTGGTATAGATAAGAAAGAAATCGAAAGAGGACAGGTTCTTTCTAAACCGGGTTCAATCAACCCGCACACAAAATTCAAAGGTCAGGTTTACATCCTTAAGAAAGAAGAAGGCGGACGTCATACTCCTTTCTTCAACAACTACAGACCTCAGTTCTATTTCAGAACAACTGACGTTACAGGCGTTATCTCTCTTCCGGAAGGAACAGAAATGTGTATGCCTGGCGATAACGTAACAATCGGCGTTGAACTTATCACACCTATCGCTATCGAAGACGGTCTCCGTTTCGCTATCCGTGAAGGTGGACGTACAGTAGGTTCCGGTATCGTTACTGAAATCAACGAATAATTTAAGTCTATCTTAAATAATAAAAATCCCGCAGGGTTTCCTGCGGGATTTTTTTATGCAGAAGCCTCCCTTGTGTAAAGGGAGGGGGCAGATTGTCATTACAATCCCTCAGTCTCGCATATGCTCGACAGCTCCCTTTGCACAAGGGAGCCTTTTTATATAAACCTCAAAAACAGCATTACGAGCAGTGGCATTGTGAGGGTGCACGCTATGGTATTTATTATATTTGCCGAAACGGCAAAATCCACATCCGTTTCATTTACCTGCGCAAACTGAAGTACCGTTGCGGCAGGTGGCGTCATACATGCGACATACGAAATAAGAAGAACATTATCCATACCGGTAACAAACATACTTACCGCTTTAATCACTCCGAAAATGAGAAGCGGACACAGGATAAGGCGCATAAACATTACTATGTAAAGCCGTTTTTCTTTAAGTGCTTTCCCGAAATCAAGCTTTGCGGCAAGCATACCGGCAATAAGCATTCCGGCATTTCCTACCATTGTGCCGAGCGACGATATAACCTCTTTTGCAAATGTGGGCAGACGAAGTGAAAACGCTATCATCACAACACCAATTGCAATTGCTATTATATTGGGATTGAAAATTATTTTCTTTATGCTTATATTTTCTTTTTTATACATTCCCGCGCCGTGTGTCCATATAAGTATTTGCTGAACGGACATATATGCACAGGTGTAGATTACCCATTCGGCTCCGAGCACATATGACACAATCGGGATTACAAGATTTCCGGCGTTGGGGTACATAACAGATGTACGCTCAACCGCACCTGCCCCGCATTTTTTATATATTGCATCAAGCACAAGAAGAAGTATATGCGCAAGCACCGCCACAAGCACCGAAACAAGAATTCCGCGAAGTATTTCCGGTGTTATATCCATATCAAACGCATTTAAAATTGCCGCGGGCATAAAAAGATAAAGACACAGCTTTGAAAGAAGCGTACTCTCCCCGCTTTTTACCACCTTTAGTTTTACAACCCCAAACCCGCATACCATAACAGCAAAAAGCTGAAGTATTTTATAAAATAGTGTTCCTGCCATAACTAAATTCCTTTCCAACGCACCGCAAGGTGCAATTCATTAAATCTTTGATTTCAATTCATGCCGTAAGGCAATTCATTGAGTTTTCTTTACAAACTCATTATACCACATAAAAGCAAAAAAGGGGCTGTAGCAAAATGCACAGACCGAATAAAGCATAAATTATTTCGGTATAAAGCTGTTTAAATCTAACAGTTTTTATAATGAAATAAAAAAACAGATGTAGAAATTCGTCATTTGACGAATTTCACTATATTATTGCTTTATGCTATGAACAAACTTCACCGCTTGGCGTACCTTTGTACGCCGTCAGGCATGGTCGGGAAAGGCTTTGAAAGCCTTTCCCGACTTCAGTTTGTCCATTCTGCACAATTTTTCTTTCGCCCCAAAAGGGGCTGTAGCAAAAAGAAAATCCTTTTGCTACAGCCCCTTCTCAAATGTTTAATCCATTAAATTTCTTTCAAAATTTTTAGTCCCCTTTTCGTAAATATCGCAAATTAACTTTTGGATTTTCAGAGCTTCTCTACCGCTTATAGTCGGTTCTCTATCATTTTCAATTGCATCATAAAAATCTGCAATTTCACGGACATGCTGAAATCCCCAATAGATCTTACCTTCTTCATAAACCACATCTGGGTCTATGGTAGTTTTTGCTGAAAAGCGCTGTCCGTCATTTAAGATAATTTCTGCGTTGTCATAATCCATAGTTACCTTGCCGTTTTCGCAGAAAAGTCTGATTTCAATTGGTTCATCACAACCGTAGTTATTCATTGCCCAAAAGCCGAGAGTTGCTCCACCTTTATACTTGATAAAGCCTTCGGCAGTGTCTTCAACCTCCATAATGGAGTGTCCCCTGTTTGATAAATGTGCCTGAACAGTATCTACCTCGTCATTTATAAACCAGTTTGCAAGGTCAATAGAATGAATTGCCTGGTCTATTAAAACGCCGCCACCCTCTTTTTCCCATGTGCCTTTCCAGTCGGATAAGCTGTAATGCTCCGCCGGTCTGTACCATGTAAGCACCACTCTTGCAGAAATAATTTTGCCAAGTGTGCCATCTTCAATTTTTTCTTTAACCAGTTTTGCCGAATCATTATATCTGCACTGAAAAATAATACCGTATTTTACGCCTTTTTCCTCTGCAAGCAAAACATTCTGAAGAGCATCTTCATATTTTATGCTCATAGGTTTTTCACAAAGAACATGTACCCCTGCTTCAATGGCATATTTTGAAATAATCGTGTGCAGATAATGAGGTACACACACATGCACAACATCAATGTTTTCCTTATTTATCAGTTCTTTATAGTCATAATATGCCTTGCAATTATATTTTTTTGCAGCTTTGTCGGCTCTGTCCCTTTTAATATCACAAACACCAACAATTTGTGCGTTTTCAAGGTGGTGAGCACTTGTTGCATGCATGGTAAAAATACGGCCGCACCCCACAATACCAACTTTAAGCATTTTTAATTTCCTCCCTAATATTTTATCCATTGCGTTGGATATGTTATAAATAATTGTTTCAGTATAATTGGTGTAAGGCAGAATCATTTCAGCCGCCACCCAGTTATCATACCCTATTTTTTAAGCTGAGTCATAACTGCAGGCTAGTTTACATCTCCTGCCAGAATATCGAACCCTCTGGAATCAGCGAACGATTTAGATGCCAGTAATTTTAAATAATATCTTTTTCGTGGAGAATGACACCGCTATTTTTTAATGCATCTTGAAGTTCCTTTACATTGAGGGTTGAAAAATCATCAGTCATGGCTGCGGCAGTTCCTGCAGCTTGACCGGTTACGGCACAACATGGAATAACTCTCATAATGTCCCACATGGTTTCATTCACAGACGTGCATCTTCCGGCGCAAATCAAATTTTTTATCTTTGAGCTGTAAAGAGTTCTGAATGGCACCTCATATATTGGTCCCCTTTTCTTCCAATTGGGCACCATACCTATAGAATCCTCGAAATATGTATGCAGTTCTTTGTCTGAAAGAACATATTCGCCAACTATTTTTCTCGTCATTCTTATTTGAGGTGTTGTGGCTATTGTTATTGGAATTAATTCGCAATCGTCCTGTCTCTTTTTCAGAAAATCATTATATGTCGATTGATGCGACAGGCACATTTGCTCCGACAACTCTTCGCCATCAAGACCGCCAAATCTCTTATTAATAAGCGCTTCTACTTTGTTTTCTTCTGTTTTTTCTTCCTCGGGAATATCAGAACATCCCAACATATTCAATTTATATCCCGCTTTACCCAAAGAATAATACCACGCTGCAAGAACATTCCCCTGATTGAAAGTATCCGTTGGTGCATTTGCGAATTTTGCAATATCACAATCCCCTGTTGCATCAACTACGGATTTTACTTTATATGCCACTCTTCCGGATTTATTTTCTGTTATAATATGTGATATTTTTTTCTCTTGTACGCTCACTCCAACAGCATATGTACCATAAAGAATTTTAACACCTGCATCCATCAATAGTTTTTCTGAAAGTATAGCAAAAATCTGTGGGTTATACTGTACTTCAAATCTTTTATCTTTTTCTCCTCTTGAGCCATTTTCAGTAATCCAGTTTTCAGGATATTTATCCTCTGCCCCATGTGTAATTGATAGTCGTAAAAGTTCCTCTGCAATACCGAAAGATACTTGATGACCGTATCCATCACAAAGAGGAAGATAAAAAGTCACAATGCCGGCTGTTCCAAGTCCCCCAAGTATAAACTGTTTTTCAAAAAGAACTACCTTCTTGCCTTGCCTTGCAGCAGCAAGAGCAGCAGATATGCCGGCAAACCCACCACCACATACTGCTACATCAAATTCTTTTGCAACCTTAGTTTTTATATTTTCCTGTACAAACATATTATTTACTCCACAATCTGTGTTTCTAAATTTCATTATACCACAACCCCCTTTCAAAATCAATATAAATTTACTCTTGATATTTTGGTTTTACAGGTATATAATCGAATCAAAAGAGAAACATTTCTCTTATCGGTCACCAGGAATGGATTCGCGAGCAGTGCGGAAAGCATTGCTGATACAATCAAAGCTACAATTAAATAATTCGAAGGGAACGGATTTTTCCGTTCCCTTTTTTATGTAAATTTTATCCAAAAAAACTATTGACAAAAATTTAACAAAGTGGTATTATATAGGTGTCAAAAGAAATAAAAAACCTTTAAGGAGGAATTTTAAATGGCAAACAGATTTATCTTAAACGAAACATCTTACCACGGCGCAGGTGCAATTGAAGCAATTGCAACAGAAGCAAAAGCAAGAGGATTTAAAAAAGCTCTTGTTTGTTCCGACCCTGACCTTATCAAACTCGGAATTTCAAAAAAAGTTCTTGATGTTCTTGAAGTGGCAGGTCTTCCCTACGACGTCTTTTCCGATATTAAACCCAACCCGACAATCGAAAACGTTCAGGCAGGCGTTGAAGCTTTCAAAAAAGCTGATGCAGATTATATCGTTGCAATCGGCGGCGGTTCTTCAATGGACACAGCAAAAGCTGTTGGTATAATCATCAACAACCCTGAATTTGCTGATGTAAGAAGCCTTGAAGGTGTTGCAGATACAAAAAATAAATGCGTACCGATTTTCGCAGTTCCGACAACTGCAGGTACAGCAGCCGAAGTTACAATCAACTACGTTATTACAGATGCTGAAAATAACCGTAAAATGGTTTGTGTTGACCCTCACGACATACCTGTTGTTGCTTTTGTTGACCCCGATATGATGAGCTCTATGCCGAAAGGTCTTAC
>JAZRHB010000075.1:0-7281 GCA_045644605.1 Clostridia bacterium | reverse complement strand
GCTTTTTACAAGCATTTTAAACGGCACGTTTGCAGTTTTATTTACGGCAAAAAGAAAGATTGCAAGAGCTGCGTAGCCTGCAAAACTGCCAACCGTAAAAAGAACTATTAAAAATGCCACTATCAGCAGTATTTTTGTGCGTGGGTCAAGCCGGTGAATTACCGAAGACCCCGGCAGATACTGCCCTATTGTTATATCTTTAAGCATCAGTTTTCCCTCTTAAATAATTTAAGTATTTCTTCGTGCGCCTTTTCGACAGTATAAATGTCGTCGGGCAGGTCATATCCTCGTTTTTTAAGCTCGTCAGTAAGGCGTTTTATCTGCGGCACGTCAAGATTTATTTCTTTTAAAGCGTCACCCATTTTAAAAATATCGTGGACGCTGCCTTCCGCCGCAATTTTTCCTTCTTTCATTACGATAACACGCTGTGCCATTCGGGCAATGTCTTCCATACTGTGCGAAACAAGAATTATCGACATATTTTTTTCTTTATGCATATATTCAATTTTTGAAAGAATTTCGTTTCTGCCGTGCGGGTCAAGACCTGCGGCAGGCTCGTCAAGAATAAGAAGTTCAGGCTCCATTGCAAGTACGCCCGCAATTGCCACACGGCGTTTTTGTCCGCCCGAAAGCTCAAACGGCGATTTTTCGGCAAGTGATATATCAAGCCCTACAAGCTCCATTGCCGCCTTTGCCCGCTCTTCCGCCTCTTCATCGGAAAGACCCATATTTTTCGGTCCGAACATAATGTCCTTTTTAACGGTTTCTTCAAAAAGCTGATACTCGGGATACTGAAACACAATACCCACTTTAAACCGAAGGTCACGCAGTTTAACATCTTTTCCCGAAATATCCGCTCCGTCAACAAAAATTTTGCCGCTTGTCGGTTTTATAAGTCCGTTAAGGTGCTGGATAAGCGTGGATTTTCCGCTTCCCGTATGCCCGATAAGACCTACAAACTCGCCTTCGTTTATTTCAAAACTGACGTCATTTATTGCTTTATGCTCAAACGGAGTTCCCGGCATATATTCATATATTAGATTTTCAACCTTAATGTGCATGGGTTTACCTCTCCTCAAGCGCTCTTATAATTTCGTCTGCACACGCCTTTTCGTCAAGCAGATTGTGATGCACGTTTATTCCCGACCCGCGCAGGCGGTACATCAGGTCTGTTACCTGCGGAACGTCAAGACCGACATCCTTTAAAAGAGCAACGTTTGCAAATGCCATTTCAGGCGTATCGTCAACAATTACCTTGCCTCTTTCCATTACCACTGTGCGCCCTGCATTTGCGGCTTCTTCCATATAATGCGTAATTAAAATTACTGTTATTTTATGCTTTTCGTTAAGAAACTTTATTGTTTCCATAACCTCTTTACGACCCTTCGGGTCAAGCATTGCCGTAGGCTCGTCAAGAACGATGTATTTGGGCATCATTGCAATTATTCCCGCAATGGAAATACGCTGTTTCTGCCCGCCCGACAGATTATGCGGTGCTGCTCCCCGGAATTTTTCCATATCAACAGCTTTAAGTGCAAAATCCACCCTTTCACGAATTTCATCGGGTGCTATGCCGAGATTTTCAGGCCCGAATGCAACGTCCTCCTCAACTACGGATGCAATAATCTGATTATCGGGGTTTTGGAACACCATTCCGACACGGCTTCGTATATCCCACAGATTTTTTTCGTCCGAGGTATATATTCCGTCAACAAGGACACTGCCGCCAAGCGGAGTAAGTACGGCATTAAGCTGTTTTGCAAAAGTGGATTTTCCGCTGCCGTTATGACCGAGTACGGCAACAAATTCGCCGTCTTTTATTGTTAAGTTAATATCGTCAAGAACAAGACCGAGCTTTTCCTCGTCATACCTGAACTTAAGATTTTTTGTTTCTATCATTTATGTCACACCTTTTCCCAGCGGCCCGTTGAACCGCACGGAAGCACAATATCACTGCATTCAATGGGCAGTCCAATTTCTTCGGCAGAAACCTTTCCGCCAAATTTACGTTTTATTGTCATTTTCATTATGTTTGATACAACCGATGCCGAAAGCCCCGTTGTATATGAATTTACAACCACGCAAAGAGCGTTATCCGACAGGATTTCCATACATTTTTCTATAAGACCGAACAGCTCCTCTTCAAGCTTCCATACTTCGCCGCCGGGACCTCTGCCGTAAGACGGCGGGTCCATAATAATCACGTCATATTTACGCTCACGTCGTTTTTCACGTTCTACAAATTTAAGTACGTCATCCACTATAAAGCGGATGTATTTATCTTCAAGTCCTGATGATACTACATTTTCCTTTGCCCACGCAACCATACCCTTTGATGAATCCACGTGAACAACCTCTTTTGCGCCTGCCGCCGCAGCTGAAACCGTTGCCGCGCCTGTATATGCAAAAAGGTTAAGTACCTTTACATCATCTCTTCCCGACAATTTTATTTTTTCGGCAACATAATCCCAGTTAACCGCCTGTTCGGGAAAAAGACCCGTATGTTTAAAGCCCATTGTTTTTATGTTAAACACAAGATTTTTGTATGATACTGTCCATCTTTCGGGAAGGTTTTTTTTATATTCCCAGCTGCCGCCGCCGCTTTTACTTCTGTGATAGAACGCATCGGCGCTGTTCCAGATATGCGGTTTTTCCGCCGCCATCCATATTACCTGCGGGTCGGGACGGCGAAGGGTATATTCCCCCCAACGCTCAACTTTTTCACCATCTTTTGTATCAAGAACTTTAAAATCCTGCCATTTATCTGCTATCCACATATGTTTTTTCCTTTTCGTTTATTTTTTGTGCGGGACGTCGAGGACGCCGTCCCCTACATTTTTATTTTTTGTCTGCCTTTTTTATAAGGCTGTCAATTCCCGTTATTTTAAAAATCAGTTTGCGGACATATTCCACCATAGCGCACACCGCAAAAATGCCAAAAGAGGCGCCTAAAACCGAAAGAGCGGCATATATGGGGGTAAGCGCGCCCGTCCACATAAACTTTTCTTCTATAAATTTCCACACGGTATACTGCGTATGCACAAGATATACGCCAAAACAAAGCGGCGATACAAATTTTATAACCGCATTTGCGATTTTGCCCGTTTTAATGTTTGCAAACGCAAAAAACAAAAATACGCCCGAAAGCACAACCGTAGGTGATGTGAAGGACATAAAATGTTCAAGCCATAAATTGTTTCCCACCGATTTTATTGCAATTACGCCCGCCCAGGTTATTACCGACGAGAGCAGAAAAAAAAGTATATATTTCCATGCTTTTTTATTTTGTTCAATTCCGTATTTTTTAACATATGCGCCATAGAAATACATTACCATAAGCCAAAGCGGTGTGTAGCCAAGTCCCGTGCGGAACAAATCCGCAAAGAAAATAAGCGGTATCACCGAAAAAAATATGAACCCTGCCGTTACCATTCGTTTAAGCTGTTTTTGCTCAAGCTTTTCAACCGCAATATCAATTAACGGAAAGAAAAACCACGCGCAAAGATATGCTTTAAAATACCAGAATCCGCCCTCACGCACCGAAAGGAGCGATGCAAGTACAAATTCTTTATCAAATGCGCCTTTTGCAAGTACTCCCGCCGCCGTAAACACTATTACATAAAAAAGTGCCTGCGCAGAAAGAGAAATTATTGCCGACGGCTTTTTTTCCCTGCCGTAGCCTACATATCCCGAAACAAGCGCAAAACAGTTTACTGCGCAAAATGACGCCATTTCAAGAAACCAGAAAATGTAGTAGTTTACACTTCCCTTATCCACCGAATAAATAGCCGCACCCTGTGCCATAACGTGCAGAATGATTACCATGAATATTGAAACAATACGAAGTAAATCAATACCGTAATTTCTTTTCATTTTTTTATCCCTTTACACTTATTTTCTCTCATTCTACCACAATTTTTCATGTTTATCAATAGAAATCCCATTTTTTGTTAATTTTCTTCCATAAAATTTAAATAACGTGTTGCTTTTTCTTTAAATATATATTATAATATATATAATTATATAGTATAAATAGCTGAAATTGTTGACAAGTTATCCACAACCTGTGGAAAATAAAAATACTTTTTATTTGACTGGAGATGAAATAAATGCAAAACATAAAGGAAATATGGGCAAAAGCACTTGACCTTTTGCAGCCGGAGGTTACATCAATTTCTTATAACACATGGTTTTTACCTATTGTGCCGCTTGACTTTTCCGGCGGGGTTTTTACCGTTGCGGTAGAAAACACATTTGCTAAAAATGCAATTGACGGAATGTATAATTCTCTTGTATGTAACTGTTTGTCGCAGGTAATCGGCTCTCCCGTTACCCTTAATACAATCTACTCCAACCAGATGGAAGATTTTATTCCGACTCATTCGGGTACAAATGCGGAACCGGAAAAGAAAAACTTAAATGCTGTCGGTCTTAACCCGAAATATACCTTTGATAATTTCGTTGTAGGCAGCGCAAACAGATTTGCGCACGCCGCATCTCTTGCGGTTGCGGAAAGTCCCGCGCAGGCATACAATCCCCTGTTTTTATACGGTTCATCCGGACTTGGAAAAACACATCTTCTTCACGCTATCGGAAACTACATATCGGTTTTAAATCCGTCGCTTAAGATTATGTATATTTCTTCCGAAAAGTTTATGAACGACCTTATTACTTCCATTCAGGAAAATAAAAACGAGCAGTTCAGAAATAAATACCGCGAAATTGACGTTCTTCTTATTGACGATATTCAGTTTATTGCGGGAAAACATACAACGGAAGAAGAATTTTTCCATACATTCAACCATCTTTATCAGGCGGACAAGCAGATTATTCTTTCAAGTGACCATCCGCCGAAAGAAATGCACACTCTTGAAGAACGACTTCGTTCCCGCTTTGAATGGGGACTTATTTGTGATATTCAGGCACCTGATTATGAAACACGTCTTGCAATTCTGCAAAAGAAAATGCAGTCAATTTCCGTAAGAATTCCTTACGACGTGCTTGAATATATTGCACAAAACGTTGACAGTAACATTCGTGAGCTTGAGGGCGCACTTAACAGAATTACGGCGTTTACCGCATTTGAACGTGAGGATGTACATCTTGACCTGGCAAAACGTATTTTAGCTGAATATTCAGGTCATACACAACGTACATATACGGTTTCACAGATAAAACAATGCGTATCAGATTATTTTGATATCTTCCCCGAAGACCTGATGAGCCAGAAAAGAACAAAGGAAATTGCATATGCTCGTCAGCTTTGTATGTATATTTTCAGAACTCTGCTTGACCTTTCCTATCCGCGAATAGGTCAGGAATTCGGACGTGACCATACAACTGCAATGCACGCAATTAACAAAATTGAAGCCGACCTTAAAACCGATATTTCGGTTAAAAATGATTTAAACGATATTTTAAAAACTCTTGATAATTAACATTATTAACAGACCCACTGTGGATTACACATAGAACAAAATGTGAATAAAAAATTTTAATGTATAACAATAAAAAAATGTGTTAATAATAAATAGATTTATCAACAGATTGTGTGTATAAAAAAGTATGTATTTTAAAGGGCAAACTACAGTTTTCAACATTTTCTACAACCCCTACTACTACTACTACTACTTAGATATATATAAATAACTAAACGGAGGAATTACATAATGAAATTTTCTTGTGCAAATACCGATTTTTTAGAGGCTGTATCAACAGCATCAAAAGCTTCTTCAGCAAGTACATCTTTTCCTGTACTTGAAATGCTTTTAATTGAAGCGGACGAAGGAATTAAAATTACAGGTAATAACCTTGAAATTGCAGTTGAATATTATATTCCTGCTACTGTTTATGAAAAAGGAAGTATTTCCGTTAATGCAAAAATTATCTGCGAAATTATAAGACGAATGCCTGAAGGAGTTATTTTCTTTGAAGTAGGATCTGATTCCAATGTAAAAATTACCTGTGGAGAGCTTGATTTTACAATTATAGGAATTTCTCCGGAAGATTTCCCGAAAATTCCTGATATTGACGTTTCACAGAATATTATTACTACAGGCGAAGTTATTTCAAATATTGTAAAGAAAACATCTTTTGCAGTTGCACAGACCGACAGTAAACCTATTTTAACAGGTATTAAAATTGATGTTAAAGAAGATACAATAAAAGCCGTTGCAATTGACGGATACAGAATGGCTATTTCATATACAAAAAATGAAAATACAATGCCTGAAACAGGATTTATTATCCCCGGCAGGTCGCTCATTGAATTTTCAAGAATTTCAGGCGGCACAAAAGATAAGGTAGTTATTAATATAAGTGATAAAAATGTTCTTTTTGAATATGGTAACTGCAGATTTTTATCAAGACTTCTTGACGGCGAGTTTATAAATTATGAAAATATCTTACCTAAATCACATAATTACAGTGCAGTTATTGATGCGGCTGAATTTATAAAAAGTGTTGACCGTGCGGCACTTCTTGCCGATGCAGAAGGAAATAAAACTCCGGTTAGAGTTCTTTATGAAGCTGATAAAGTTACTGTTATGTGTAACACAGGTAAAGGTAATATGAAAGATATTATTGCGGTTAAAACAGAAAGTGCAGAATCTTTTGAAGTTGGTTATAACTGCAAATTCCTTATGGATGCTCTTAAAGCAACCGACTGTGATAAAATTAAAATTGAAATTGTGGGAAGCGTTAATCCTACAGTTATTAAACCAAGTGAGGATGACGAGGCATTTACATTTATAGTATTGCCGGTACGTCTTAAATAAGATATGAAACAGGAAATTAAAATTACTACTCCGTATATTCAGCTTGACCAGTTACTTAAGTTTTCGGGAATTGCGCTTAGCGGAGGGGAAGCTAAAGAAATGATATTTGCAGGAATTGTAGATGTAAATGGCATAACTGCAAGTGAAAGAAGAAAAAAAATATACAGCGGAGACACAGTAATCATATATGCCGATGATGTAACAATCGAGCTTGCGGTTACGGCGTAAAGATAATATGTATATAAATTCCGTTAATATTGAAGGATTCCGTAATTACGAAATTCAAAACGTGGATTTAAGTCCCGGTATAAACGTATTTTATGGTAACAATGCGCAGGGAAAAACCAATTTTTTAGAAGCGGTTTATCTTTGTGCAATGGGAAAATCCTTTAAATTTTTAAAAGAAAAAAATCTTATAAATTTTGGAAGCGATTTTGCGCGTATTTCGGTGGATTACACATCTGACGGAATGGAAAAAACAAATTCCGTTTTAATAAAACCCGAT
>JAZRHB010000074.1:0-8581 GCA_045644605.1 Clostridia bacterium | reverse complement strand
ATTTAACAGAAACGCGCAAGTGACAATTTACACAAAAGAGATGAAACATATTTGTAACATATGTGCAATTGGTGTGTGGACAAATGAAAGAAACGCACAGAACATGTGGAAAGAAATGTGGAAAAATTGTGTCAAAAACCCGAAAAACCTTTTATTTATGAGGGTTTTGGGCGTTTGGTGAAGAAACGATTTTTTTGTGTGGGTTTTGTAAAAAACCACACAGCAAATTTGGATAATATTCATCAATGAATTGACAACAAAAGTGTTGCACTTGGATTGACAATCTGACGAGCCTTTTTTATAAAACAAAGCGGCGGTTGGAAATCCAACCGCCGCAGTTTGTTTAGCTATTAAAACTTATCACGTTTTGTATAGTGTGTGTGGAGAAGGTCATGAGCCTTGTGGCTACCCGGTTTTTCAAGGAATTCTTCATAAATTTTCTTGATTGCCGGATTTTCATGAGATTTGCGGAGTTTTGCGTTTTTATCTTCGCTGTAGAGAGCTTTTGCTCTTTCGGCTTTCGGGTCAACATCCATAAGTGTTTTAGCATCGATAATCGGCTGACCGCCACCTGTTACACAACCACCGGGACAAGCCATGATTTCGATGAAGTGGTAGTTAGCTTTGCCTTCTTTAATGTCGGTAAGAACTTTTCTTGCGTTTTTAAGACCGTGAACGATTGCAACGTTAACGTCCATATCGCCGAGCTTAACAGTAGCTTCTTTAATTCCTTTGTCGCTTCCGCGAACTTCGTCAAATTCTACTTTGTCAAGTTCTTTTCCGTCAACAATTTCTTTAACTGTACGGAGAGCCGCTTCCATAACACCGCCTGTTGCGCCAAAGATTACGCCTGCGCCTGTACCGTCAAACGGATTGTCAAACGCTTCATCTTCAAGAGCTGTGAAATTGATACCTGCCTGTCTTATCATTCTTGCAAGTTCTCTTGTTGTGATAACTGCATCAACATCACGAAGGCCTGCATTTTCCATTTCTTCACGGCTTGATTCAAATTTCTTTGAACTACACGGCATTACAGATACAACATAGATGTCTTTCGGGTCGATACCATTCTTTTCAGCATAGTATGTTTTAAGAACTGCACCGAACATCTGATGCGGTGATTTACATGATGAAAGGTTCGGGATAAATTCAGGGAATGTGTGTTCACAGAATTTAATCCAGCCCGGTGAACAAGATGTAATCATCGGGAGTGCGCCGCCGCCATTAATTCTGTCAAGAAGTTCTGTTCCTTCTTCCATAATTGTAAGGTCAGCACCGAAGTCTGTATCAAATACTTTTGCAAAGCCGAGTTTTTTAAGAGATGCAACCATTTTTCCTGTTACAGGAGTTCCGATTTCCATACCGAACTCTTCGCCAAGTGCAGCACGTACAGCCGGAGCTGTCTGTACAACAACGTGTTTTGTGCCATCTTCAAGAGCTTTCCAAACATCTTTTGTGTTGTCGTTTTCATAAAGTGCGCCAACCGGGCAAGCTACGATACACTGACCGCAGTTTACGCAAGGTACGTTATGAAGGCTTGCATCAAATGCAGCGCCTATTCTTGTGTTGATTCCTCTGTATGCAGCGTCAATTACAGATACTGTCTGTACGTTGTTACATACGGATACACATCTTCTGCAGAGTACACATTTGTTGTTATCACGAACGATTGACGGTGAAACAGCGTCAATTTCATGCACTTTGTTTTCGCCTTCAAATCTGAGTGCGTCAACACCAAGGCTGTCAGCGAGTGTCTGCAGTTCACAGTTTTTGTTTCTTACACATGTAAGACATTTTTTATCGTGGTTTGAAAGAATAAGTTCAAGAGTTGCTTTTCTTGCTTTTCTTACTTTTGCTGAGTTTGTATAAACTTCAAGGCCTTCGCTTGCAGGGTACACACATGCAGCCTGAAGAGCACGAGCGCCTTTGATTTCTACAACACACATACGGCATGCGCCGATTTCGTTAACATCTTTTAAATAACAAAGAGTAGGGATGTCAACGCCTGCTATTTTAGCGGCTTCAAGTACGGTTGAACCTTCGGGTACCTGAACGCTTTTTCCATCTATAATTAAATTAATCATTATATAGTCCCCTCCTTATTCAACTATGATAGCACCGAATTTACAGCTATCTTTACATACGCCACATTTAATACATTTATCTGTGTCGATAACAAACGGATTTCTAACTTCACCGGAGATTGCACCAACCGGACATTTTTTAGCACAGAGGCTACATCCTTTACATTTGTCAGCAACAATCTTATAGGACAGAAGTGATTTACATACGCCTGCCGGACATTTTTTGTCAACAACGTGTGCAATATATTCATCTTTAAAGTATTTGAGTGTGCTGAGGATCGGGTTAGGTGCTGTCTGTCCAAGACCGCAAAGTGCGGAATCTTTAATTGCGTAACAAAGTGTTTCAAGGTTATCAAGGTCTTCAAGAGTTCCTTTACCGCTTGTGATTTTATCAAGGATTTCAAGAAGTCTCTTTGTACCGATACGGCAAGGTGAACATTTACCGCAGGATTCGTCAACTGTGAATTCAAGGAAGAATTTCGCAATGTCAACCATACAGTTGTCTTCGTCCATAACGATAAGACCGCCGGAACCCATCATTGAACCGATGCTCATAAGTGAGTCATAGTCAATCGGTGTGTCGATGTGTTCAATCGGGATACATCCGCCTGACGGACCACCTGTCTGTGCAGCTTTGAATTTTTTGCCGTTCGGAATGCCGCCGCCGATTTCTTCAATGATTTCACGGAGTGTTGTTCCCATAGGAACTTCAACAAGACCTGTGTTGTTGATTTTTCCGCCAAGCGCAAATACTTTTGTTCCTTTGCTCTTTTCTGTACCGATATTCTGGAACCACTCTGCGCCGTTATTGATAATAACGGGGATGTTTGCGTAGGTTTCAACGTTGTTAAGAAGTGTCGGTTTTGCAAACAAACCTTTAACTGCCGGGAACGGAGGACGCGGACGCGGTTCGCCACGTTTACCTTCGATAGAATTCATAAGTGCTGTTTCTTCACCACATACGAACGCACCCGCACCAAGACGGATTTCAAGGTCAAAGTTAAAACCTGTTCCAAATATATTTTCACCGAGGAGGGCGTTTTCTTTAGCCTGGTCGATAGCAATCTGGAGTCTGTTAACAGCGATAGGATATTCAGCACGGATGTAGATGAAACCTTTATCTGCGCCAACTGCATATGCAGCAATAGCCATAGCTTCAATAACTGTATGCGGGTCACCTTCAAGGATTGAACGGTCCATAAATGCACACGGGTCACCTTCGTCGGCGTTACATGCAACGAATTTCTGGTCGCCAACAGCGTTTGCTGTAAACATCCATTTCATACCTGTTGAGAAGCCTGCACCACCACGACCACGGAGGCCCGATGCTTTAACTACGTCAATTACCTGCTCAGGTGTCATTTCTGTAAGAACCTTTGCAAGTGCCTGATAACCGTCAACAGCAATGTATTCTTCAATAACTTCAGGGTTGATAACACCACAGTTGCGGAGTGCTACACGCATCTGCTTTTTGTAGAAATCAACTTCATTGAGTGATTTGATGTTATCATCATTTTCGCTTACTGTTTCCTGATAGAGAAGACGTTTAACAATACGTCCTTTAAGGATATGTTCTTCAACAATTTCCTTTACGTCGTCAATCTGAACCATGCTGTAAAAAGCACCTTCAGGATAAACAATAACGATAGGACCGAGTGCGCAAAGACCGAAGCAGCCTGTGGGCACTACTTTAACTTCATTTTCAAGTCCGTTTGCTGTGAGCTGTTTTACAAATTCTTCCTGAATTTTAACAGAACCGGAAGATGTACAGCCGGTACCGCCACATACAAGAATATGGGCTCTATAATTGTTACTCATATTTTAAGCCTCCTTATTATTCTGCAGCACCGATTGTAAATTCATTAACCGGTTTCTGATTGATTATATGCTCTGTAACAATACGTGCAACTTTATCCTCTGTCATTTTAACATAAGTTACTTTTTCTTCGCCGGGCATATATACCTCAACGATAGGTTCAAGACGGCACATACCTATGCAGCCTGTCTGTGTTACCGTAACATTTGCCAGGTTTTTCTTTTCAATTTCCGACATAAAAGCGTTGAGCACAGGTCTTGCGCCTGCTGCGATACCGCATGTAGCCATACCTACAACAATACGGATACCGTCCTCACGATCTTTACGAAGATTAACCTGATTTAACATTTTTTCTCTGATTGCCTGTAATTCAGCTAAACTCTTCATCCTTTTTTCCTCCTTAAATATTTGAACAAAAATTTTTATAAAATTATATATTGAGTTCGGCAAGTCCTTCTTCTATATAACCCGTAATCCATGCGAGTACTTCGGGCATATCAAGGGGAACATCACCGAGAATCTCCTTTAATTTAAGTGTGTCAAGCTCAAACACCTTGCCATCTTTTGTGTGGCGGTATAAATATTCCGGCTGGGGTGAACCGGAAATTATGGTCATCATAGTTTCCGCCATATCACCTATAGGCGCACGGTCTATACTCATAAGCTCAAAGGTGGCTTTTACCTTTGTGCCGACACCAAGAGACGACTCAATGTCAAGGGCGCCGCCGCACTGCACCGCCGCTGCTTCAAAAAGCGAAATCCCCATCCCCATTTTACGGGTTGTCCTTGTTGTAACAAACGGGTCTTTTACTTTTTTCAAAAATTCTTCGCTCATTCCGCAGCCGTTATCATTTATTTCAATGGTAAGCAGATTATCTACCGTGCTTTCATTTATAATAATTTCAATGTGTTTTGCGCCGGCTTTTATGGAATTCTGAACAATGTCTAATATATGAAGGGATAATTCTTTCATTTTGCCCTCCGTCTGAACAGCTCGCTTATGCTGTTTTCTGCAATAAATGCGTCTTTTTCTGCAATATCGGTAAGATAATGTGCATCGGAATTTCTGATGTATCGGTATTTTTCAAGGTCGGGTCTGCTTTCAATATAAGCATCTACATCGCCGACTTTTTTTGAAATTTCAATACCGTCAATAATCAGGTTTTCGGGGATAAACCCGAGGTTTGTAAGGATACTGTAGGAATGTCTGTCAACGTGTGCCGGAAAAACAAGTCCGCCTACACTTTTAACAAGCATTGCCAGATCCTCAACCTGAATGGATGTGGGGGAGATAAGCAGTTTTTCCTCCTCGCCGAGGATGTTGTCGTTTTCATCCATATAATACTGGTTGCCGAAAATTTCCGGACGGTTTTTTATGTCCGGCAGGGCATCATAAACCCTTTTTGCCACTTCTTCGGCAGCCTCTATTGTTTCATATAAGGTAAGCACATGAATTTCTTCCGCCGTTTCAACCTCCATACCGGCAAGAACCTTTACCCCCACCTGCTCGCCGACTTTCATTGCCGACCTGACATTACCAATCGAGTTATGGTCAGTAATGGCAATGGCATCAAGCCCGATTATTGCAGCCATATTCACTATGTTGTTGGGTGTCATATCTTTGTCGCCGCAGGGCGAAAGGGCAGAATGTATGTGAAAATCGTAATAAATCATATCGCTGCTGCTTTATGGATAGCAAGCGCTGTTTCGTAACTGTTTTTGTCGGTAGAAAGAATGATAATTCCCTGACTGTCTGCCTTTTTGATTACTTCTTCGTCTACCGCAACGCCTTCGGCAAGGATTATGCAAGCCATATCCACAAGCGCCGCAACAGCTACTATATTAACATTACTCATAATGGTAATCCATGCACTGTCCTGCTCTGCCCGACCCATAACCCAGCTTAAAAGGTCACCGACATAACAGCTTTTGATTTCCCTGTCGGCAAAGCCTTTGTCGGTAATTACCTTAAGGTCAAGTGTTTTTGCAAGTTCAGAAACTTTCATTTTCTCACAACCTTTTAATATAATCAATCGGGTCTTGAATCCTCGGTATCTGTCCCACGGGGACTGGATTCAAGGTCAAACAGTTCTTTTGCAAGATTTTGTACCCTCTCACGCATCCTGAAAATGCAGTCGTTTTCAGTTGCAAAGCCATTGACAATGTCTTCGGCAAGTGCTTTACACGAGGGTGCTCCGCAGGAACCGCAGTCAAGCTTTGGCATGGTACTCCAAATCTTATCAATTTGTTCAAGCTTTTGCATTGCTTCTTCAAAATTATCCGCAAGCTTCATTGTTTGAGCAGGTTCAAGAACCTTTTTCCAATGAAGTTTGGTTTCATCCTCGTTTTCAAGAGGCTTGGTTTCAGGGTCAAGGTGAATCATATTTCTTATGCGGTTGGAACAAACGTAACTGTTTTCCACCGTAAGAGGACCGCCTACGCATCCGCCGTCACAAGCAAGAAGCTCCACAAAATCTATGTCGTCAAGGTTGCCGTTTTCTATCTCTTCAAGGACTTTTATAACCTCGTCAATACCGTCTACGGCAATGTTTATAATTGTATGTGTAGATTTACACTCGCCACCGCTTCGTGCCCACGAAACCCCTTCAAGACCTGCTTTTGCAAGCGGTTCGGGATTTTTGACGTTTTTAACAATATTACAAATCTTACCGTAAACATCAGCAACCGAAATTGCTCCGTTTACTTCGGATTTATCTCTTAACAGCGGTGATTTTATGCTGGTTTCCTTTGCGGGACACGGTGTTATAAAGAAAATACCGATATCCTCGCTTTTAAGTCCGGTTTTAAGGATGGCTTCACGTCTTTCTTCTATTGCCGCCGCTTCCATAGGGGAGCAGATTGGCAGAATATTTTTTATAAGATCGGGGAACCTTACTCGTATAAGCCTTAAAACTGCCGGACAGGCAGAGCTTATAACGGGTTTTAACAGGTTGCCGGTTTCTATCATTTTGCGGGTGGCTGATGCCACTATTTCCGCACCGCGCGCCACTTCAAACACATCGTCAAACCCAATCTGTTTAAGCGCCGTAAGAATTTTGTTTACATCCGTAACATCTTTAAACTGTCCGTAAAGTGCCGGAGCGGGCATAGCAACTGTGTATTTGAACTCTTTAAGCATATCAAAAGAATCCGTTTTTGCCTGCTTTGCGTGATAAGGACAAATTCTTATACACTCGCCGCAGTCAATACAGCGGTCTTTAATAATTTTTGCCTTTCCTGCCCGAACCCTTATGGCTTCGGTAGGACATCTTTTTATACAGTTGGTGCATCCGTGACATTTATCTTTGTCAAGTGTTACAGAATGAAAATACGGCATGGTCATCACCTCACAGATTGATGGTCAGTACTACAGTTGTTCCTTTTCCGGGTGTGGTTTTTATCTGAAGGTCGTCAGCATATTTTTTCATATTCGGAAGTCCCATCCCTGCTCCGAACCCAAGTTCGCGAACTGTGTCGGTAGCGGTTGAGTATCCTTCCTTCATTGCAAGGTCTATATCTTTTATTCCGGGGCCGTTATCGGAAAAAGTTATTACAATTTTTTTATCTGATATTTCAGCATCGCAGGTGCCGCCGCCACCGTGGATAACGGTGTTGATTTCCGCTTCGTACATAGAAATTGCAACCTTGCGGACTATATCGGCAGGAAGTCCAAGCTGTTTTAAAATCAGCTTGAAATTACTTGATGCTTCGCCTGCTGACGAAAAATCAGTGTCCGAAATCTCATAATGCTTGAGCACTGCTGCGACCTCCCAAACCATTTTCATAAAGCTTGCCGCAAGCGGTATAAAGAGGATAGCCGGTTGAAAGAACCGCAATGCCACTTTTCTTTGCAAGCTCAATAACATCTTCCGGCGGTTTTTTTCCGCGCACAAAACATACCGCAACAATATCCATCATTTCGGCAGTTCTGATAACCTGCGCGTTTATAAGCCCCGTAAGAAGAAGTGACTGGTCTTTAACAAAAGCCAGAACATCACTCATAAGGTCACATCCGCAAGCGGTGCTTACGTTAAGGTCTTCTGTTTCAGCCGCCAGAACTTCAGCATTAAGAATAGCTTTAATTTCAGATAATTTCATCTTGTCAGCCCCTTGTAACAAATCTTACATATATTTCGCAAGGATGTCGTCAATGTCATTTTCGGTAAGTCTGCCGTAAACTTCTTCGCCGATTGTTAAAACCGGAGCAAGACCGCAGGCACCGATACAACGTGTTGCTTCAAGTGAGAATTTGCCGTCTTCTGTGCAACCGCCAACTTCAAGGTTAAGAGCCTTTGAAATTTTTTCAAGAATCTGACCGCTGCCTTTAACATAGCAGGCAGTACCAAGACAAACACCAATATGATGTTCACCCTTCGGTTCAAGAGTAAATCTTGCATAGAATGTTGCAACACCGTAGATTTCAGCAAGAGGAACATCAAGTCCTTCTGAAACCATTTTCTGCACTTCAATCGGAAGATAGCCGTAAATTTCCTGTGCCTTATGAAGCACCGGAATTACTGCCCCCTGTTGACCTTTATATTCGGCAATTACTTTCATAAGTTCTGCTTCTTGTTCTTTTGTCCCTTTGAAAGGTATGCTTGTTGGTTTACTCATTTTTTTCCTCCTTAATTGTTTTTTCGCATAGATAGTTAGAGTAATTGTATCATATAATTCAAAAAAA
>JAZRHB010000073.1:0-2319 GCA_045644605.1 Clostridia bacterium | reverse complement strand
TTTAAAGTAACGGTTGAAAAGCTTGATAAAGTGCTTACAAACCGCACACGCGCTATCATTATCAACAGTCCGTCAAACCCGACAGGTATGGTTTATAATAAAGATGAGCTTCGCGCAATTGCCGAATGGGCAGTTAAAAATGATTTATACATCATTTCCGACGAAGTGTACGAACATCTTGTATACGATGGAGCAGAGCATGTAAGCCTTGCAACCTTCAGCGAAGAAATAAAAGAGCATACAATTATTGTTAACGCAGTTTCAAAAACCTATGCAATGACAGGCTGGCGTATAGGATATACAGCATCTAATGCCGAGCTTGCAAAGGTTATGTCAAATATCCAGAGTCACGGCACATCAAACCCGAACACAATTGCACAGTATGCGGCAATTGCGGCTCTTGACGGAACTCTTGACGCAGTTTACGAAATGCGCAGCGAATTTATCAAACGCCGTAACTATATGGTTGAAAAAATTAACGAAATTGACGGTGTTTCCTGCCTTATGCCGAAAGGCGCATTCTATGTAATGATGAATATGGAAGAGCTTGTCGGCAGAAAGCTTTACGGAAAAGAAATCAAAAACAGCGACGATTTTGCAGAGCTTTTCCTTGAAAAAGCACTTGTTGCCGTTGTTCCGTGCACAGGTTTCGGCGCACCGAATTATATAAGATGGTCTTACGCAACATCAATGCAGTCTATTGAAAAAGGTCTTGACAGACTTAAAAAATTCCTTGCGGAAGGTCTTGAATAAACGCAATATTTAATGTATAATAAATATTAATTACTTTACAGGAGGGATTCCCATGTTTAAAAATGAGTATTTAGCACAGCTTATGGAAACAGTTGTGAAAAGAAATCCCGGCGAACCGGAATTTCATCAGGCAGTTGAAGAGGTTTTAGTATCTCTTGAAAAAGTTGTTGAACAGAGACCTGATTACATTACATCAGGCGTTCTTGAAAGACTTGTTGAACCTGAAAGAACAATCAAATTCCGCGTTCCGTGGATTGATGACAATGGCAAAGTTCAGGTTAACAGAGGTTTCCGTGTACAGTTCAGCAGTGCAATCGGACCTTACAAAGGCGGACTTCGTTTCCATCCGTCAGTATACGAAGGAATTATCAAATTCCTCGGTTTTGAACAGATTTTCAAAAACTCTCTTACAGGTCTTCCGATCGGTGGCGGTAAAGGCGGCAGTGACTTTGACCCGAGAGGAAAGAGCGATGGCGAAATTATGAGATTTTGTCAGTCTTTTATGACAGAGCTTTACAGATATGTTGGTCCTGACGTTGACGTTCCTGCAGGTGACATCGGTGTTGGCGGAAGAGAAATCGGTTACCTCTACGGTCAGTACAAGAGAATCAAAGCTTGCTGGGAAAACGGCGTTCTCACAGGCAAAGGCCTTGAATACGGCGGATCACTCATCAGACCTGAAGCTACAGGTTTTGGTGCTACATACTATGCTACAGAAGTTCTTTCACACTGCGGAGATACAATCAAAGGTAAAACAGTTGCAGTTTCCGGTTTCGGCAACGTTGCATGGGGTGTTTGCCAGAAGGTTGCAGAACTCGGCGGTAAAGTTGTTACAATTTCCGGTCCTGACGGATATGTTTACGATCCGGACGGCGTAACAACAAAAGAAAAATTCGATTATATGCTTGAAATGCGTGCTTCAGGCCGTGACCGTGCTCAGGATTATGCTGAAAAATTCGGTTGCGAATTCCACGCAGGCGAAAAACCGTGGGGTGTTAAGGTTGACATTTGTATGCCTTCCGCTACACAGAACGAAATTACACCTGCTGAAGCAGAAAAAATCGTTGCTAACGGCACAAAATACTACATTGAAGTTGCTAATATGCCTACAACAAAAGAAGCTATGGAAATCCTTTCCAAAGCAGGTCTTATCATTGGACCGGCAAAAGCTGTTAACGCCGGCGGTGTTGCAGTTTCTGCTCTTGAAATGGCACAGAACTCTATGAGATACAGCTGGAGTGCTGAAGAAGTTGACGAAAAACTTAAAGGCATTATGGCTAACATCCACAGAGTATCTGTTGAAGCAGCTGAAGAATACGGCCTCGGTTATGACCTCGTTGCAGGTGCTAACATTGCAGGTTTCAAAAAAGTTGCTGACGCTATGAAAGCACAGGGCGTAGTATAATAATTACGGGCGTGATAAATGCGCTTAAGCGTGCAAATGCAATTTAATATATAAGTTGTGTTTGGTTATATTTAAAGTTAAATTATAAGATGAAATCCGTGAGAATTCTCACGGATTTCTTTTTTCATTAAAGCATTTGCGTTTGCGGACACTCTTCACCC
>JAZRHB010000072.1:0-5208 GCA_045644605.1 Clostridia bacterium | reverse complement strand
ACTTCGGATTTTGTTTGAAAAAAAGAAAGAAGAGAAGTATAATAATACTGTTATGCAGCATCTTTCGATGGGTATGACAAACGATTATGAAATTGCTATTGAAGAAGGCTCTACCATGGTAAGAGTGGGAAGGGCAATCTTTGGAAATAGATAAAATGCAAGGAGGAAAATATTATGGGTAAATTAACTTCCAAACTTTTAAACACACTGGGTATTAACACAAACGAAGAGGACGATTTCGAAGAATACGAAGAAGTTTCCGCTCCGGTAAGAACAGAGGAAACACCTTCTTTCAGACGCAGTAAGGTTGTAGATATCAACACAACAACACAGTTCAGGGTTGTTGTAATTCAACCTGAAACATTTGATGAAGCAAAAGAAATTGCCGACCATCTTAAAGAAAGAAAACCTGTTGTTATCAACCTTGAGCTTATGGAAAAGGAACAGGCTAAAAAGATATTTGATTTCTTAAACGGTGCTATCTACGCTCTCGGCGGAAACATTCAGCAGATTGCAACAAGCATCTATCTGTTTGCTCCGTATAACGTAACAATAATGAGCGATTTTCGTGACGAGCTTAAAAGCAAAGGATTTCTCTGGAATTCCTGATGAAGCCGAGTGGAATAGAACACCACAAGGTTTAAAACCATAAATTTTGCGTAATACTGCAGAAAATTCTGCAAATATACGCGAGTATTATTCTTGAATTTTCTTTGTTTTCCATCAAAATTTAAAGGTTTTAAACTCTTCGACCTTAAACGCAGGAAAATTTTATATAATTGGAATGCGAAGGACGAAGCCAGGCTGACGCCTTGCGAGGACGACAAATTACAAGAATAAAAATTTAACAAGTTTAAGGCTTATGGGGCTCGATTCCCATCGGCTTAAAGGGTGGTATAATTGTTAGCAGTTATTTATGCAATAAATGCACTTTTTAATATAATATATACTCTTGTGCTTATTGATGTATTTGCAAGCTGGCTTCCGTTTTTATACTCAAAACCGTTTATAGCCAGAATTCTTTATATGGTGCATTCTTTGATTGAACCGTTTTTAAGCCCGATAAGAAAGCTTATGGCAAAAACGCCTTTTGGCTCTATGCCACTTGACTTTTCGCCAATCATACTGCTTATACTTCTTAATGTTGTAAGAAACATTATTTTTACAATACTTATGTTGGTGTTTTAATATGGATGAGGATAAGCTTTTTTATAACCGTCTCTCAGACCTTGCCCGCAAGAGAGATGATAAAAATGTACCCACATTTTCAAAATTTCTCGGTATAGAGGAGCAGGTTGGACTTCAATTCAAATCATCGGCGTTCTGGGGCGGATACGAAGGCGCAGGCAGAAAAATACTTATGTTTTTGCCTGACTGGGCAGAAGAAACAGATTTTTATGACACTGTTTCTGCCATAAAAATAACATCAACCGACAAAAAGCTTTATGACCACCGTGATTATCTCGGCTCTCTTATGGGACTTGGCCTTAAACGCGAAGTAATAGGGGATATTGCGCCCTGCGGCTCCTTTGCGGTTGTGTTTTGCCTTAGCGAAATTGCGCCTTTTATCAAAGAAAATCTGACGCAGGTGGCAAAATCAACCGTAAGCGTTGAAATTCTTTCTTCGCTTGACGGCATTGATATAAAACAAAACTACCTTGAACTAAGGGGAACGGTTGCTTCCTGCAGGATTGACTGCATTGTTTCGTTTCTTAAAAATACGGGCCGAAGTGCCGCAGCGGAACTGCTCCGCAGTGGATATGTGAAGCTCAACGCAAAGGAAATACAGGATACGTCAAAGCTGCTGAAAGAAGGAGACGTAATTTCAATCCGCGGTCTCGGGAAATTTATTTTTGACGGAGAAGCGGGTACATCCCGAAAAGGAAGAAGCATTATAAATTTAAGAAAATTAGTTTAGTGTGGGAGTGATAATATGATTTCACCTATAGATATTGAAAAAAAAGAGTTCAGAAAAACTGCGTTCGGCGGATACGACCGCGAGGAAATTGACGAATTTATGTCAATGCTCCTGCAGGATTACAGAACTATATATATGGAAAATGTATCGCTGAAAGATAAAGTGAATATGCTTTCTTCTGCGGTTACAAAATATAAATCAATGGAGGAGGTCCTCCAGAGTACGCTTATTGTTGCACAGACAACAAGCGACGAGCTTAAATCTGCAGCGCACGACAGAGCAAAGATAATTACTGACGAAGCCGAACTGAAGGCAAATAAAATGATTGAAGAAGCACGTCAGGAATTAGCCGATGCAAGGGGCGAGCTGACAGAAGTAAAAATACAGATAAGCAGCTATAAAAAGCAGATGCTTGCGCTGCTTCAGGGTATTATAAACACTATAGAAAACATACCGGAAGACACCGAAAGGACTGATAGTTAATGGATTATGGCAAAACACTGAATCTGCCGCAAACCGAATTTTCAATGAGGGCAAACCTCCCTCAGAAAGAACCGCAGATTCTTGAAAAATGGGAACAGGACAAAATTTATGACGAGCTTATGAAACGTAATGAAGGTAAACCTTCATATGTTCTTCATGACGGCCCTCCGTATGCAAACGGTGACATACATCTGGGTCATACAATGAACAAAATACTTAAGGACATTATTGTAAGACAAAAGAATATGAGTGGCTTCAAAGCTTCTTATATTCCGGGTTGGGATACTCATGGTCTTCCTATTGAAAAACAGGCAATCAAAAAGCTTGGTATCAATCCGGCGCAGGCAGGAATTGTTAAATTCCGTGAAACCTGCCGTGAATTTGCCCTTAAATATGTTGATACACAAAGAGAGCAGTTTAAACGTCTCGGTGTAATCGGCGACTGGGAAAATCCGTACATCACTCTTGACAACAACTATGTTGCAAAACAGATTGAAATGTTCGGACAGATGGCTGAAAAAGGTCTTATCTATAAAGGACTTAAACCGGTTTACTGGTGTAGCGACTGTGAAACAGCCCTTGCTGAAGCGGAAATCGAATATCAGGACGACGAAACAGCAACAATTTACGTTAAATTCCCCGTTAATGACGGAAAAGGAATGTTTGACGGTGTAGCCGAAAAAGTATTCTTCGTAATCTGGACAACAACCACATGGACACTTCCTGCTAACCTTGCAATCTGTCTTAATGCAGATTTTGAATACAGCCTTGTTAAAGTGGGAAATGAAGCATATATCTTTGCATCCGAGCTTGTTGATACTGTTTGTGCAGATGCAGGTATCGAAAACTATGAAGTTATCAGAACCTATAAAGGCGCAGACCTTGAATATATCACATGCCGTCACCCGTTCCTTGACAGAGATTCTCTTGTAATCGTGGGCGACCACGTTACACTTGAAGCGGGTAGCGGATGTGTACACACAGCTCCCGGCCACGGTATGGAAGACTATATTGTATGCCAGAAATATCCTGAAATCGGAAATGTTGTTCCGGTTGACGCAAAAGGCTATCTCACAGAAGATGCGGGTAAATTTGCAGGACTTTTCTACGAAGAATCCAACAAAGCAATTCTTGAAGACCTCAAAGAAACAGGACATCTTCTTTCAATGAAAACAATTACTCACTCATATCCGCATTGCTGGAGATGTAAAAAACCAATTATCTATCGAGCAACAGAACAGTGGTTTGCATCTGTTGACAGCATAAAAGAAGCTGCTCTTGAAGCAATTAAAGGTGTAGAGTGGATTCCGTCATGGGGCGAACTTCGTATAAGCAACATGGTTGGCGACAGAAGTGACTGGTGTATCTCCAGACAGAGAGTGTGGGGTGTGCCGATTCCGATTTTCTATTGTAAAGATTGCGGAAAAGAACTCATAAATAAAGATACAATAAAGCTTGTTGCGGATATGTTTAGGGAAAAAGGTCCGGACAGCTGGTTTGCTCTTGATGCAGACGAAATATTAGGCGGCGCATTCAAATGCGAATGCGGATGCGATAAGTTCACAAAAGAAACTGACATTATGGACGTTTGGTTTGACTCCGGTTCATCTCACGGTGCAGTTATTGAAGATCGTGGCTATGGCGATGTTGCCGACCTTTATCTTGAAGGTAACGACCAGTACAGAGGATGGTTCCAGTCATCACTTCTCACAAGCATTGCTACAAAAGGCAAAGCACCGTACAAATCCGTTCTTACACACGGTATGGTAATTGATGAAGAACGCAGAAAAATGTCCAAATCACTCGGTAACGGTATTGACCCGCATGAAGTAATTAAAGCAAACGGTGCGGATATCCTCCGTATGTGGATTGCGTCATCCGACTATAAATCCGACGTAAAAATTTCAAAAGACATCCTTGCTCAGCTTGCGGAAGGTTACAGAAAAATCCGTAACACAGCAAGATATATGATAGGTAACTTAAGCGATTTCAACCCTGATACAGATTCGGTTATCTATGAAAATATGCAGGAACTTGACAAATGGGCACTTATGAAATTAAACGCTCTTGTTAAGAAAGTTGAAGAAGCTTACAACGCATTTGATTTCCACGTTGTTTACCATGCACTTCACGCTTTCTGCGTAGTTGATATGAGTAACTTCTACCTTGATGTTATAAAAGACCGTCTCTACACAGAAAAAGCAGATGGTGTGGCAAGACGCAGTGCGCAGAGCGCAATGTACACCATTCTTAACGCACTTGTAAGAATGATGTCACCGATTATTGCATTTTCTTCCGAAGAAATGTGGAAGTTTATGCCGCACGGAAAAGAAGATAATACCGGCTCTGTTCTTTTCAATGATATGCCGAAAGTAAATCCGGCATATGACAGTGATGCCCTTGAAAACAAATATGCTGACCTTATTGCTGCAAGAGCAGACGTTCAGAAGGCTCTTGAAGAAGCAAGAAATGCAAAGGTAATCGGCCACTCACTCGGTGCAGACGTTACAATTTATGCCGAAGGCAATAAATACAATTTCCTTAAAGAAAATGAAGATATGCTTAAAACTCTCTTCATTGTGTCCGGCGCAAAAGTAGAAGAAGGCACGGCAGACGGCGCATTTGAAGGCGAATTTGGAATAAAAGTAAAAGTTGCGGCAGCAGCCGGCGAAAAATGTGAACGCTGCTGGATGTTCAGCGAAACAGTAGGCTCGGATGCAAATCATCCTACACTCTGTAGCCGCTGCGCAGCTGCAGTTCCCGAAGGGGCAGGCGAATAAAAATGCCCGAGGTTATAGATTTTCACT
>JAZRHB010000071.1:0-2669 GCA_045644605.1 Clostridia bacterium | reverse complement strand
TGTTTTTCTTTCTTCCGCAGTTGTCATATGAACGGCTTTTATTCCAAGTACACCGGTCACTTTATTTCCCCCTACAATAACTCGTTTGCCCACAAGAAGTCTTGCATCAATACCACCCACTTCGGCAAATTTAAGAAATCCGTCATCGGTTATTCCTTTTACAATAAAGCCAACCTCGTCCATATGAGCACATATCATAAATCGTTTATCAGATGATTTACCTTTTTTAAGTGCAATAAGGTTTCCCATTTTATCTGTTCTTATTTCATCTGCAAAAGGTGTAATTTTGCTTTTTATATACTCTCTTACGGCACTTTCTTTTCCTGCCGCACCGTTTAATGTTGTAAGCTCTTTTAACATCAGTTTACATCTCCGTACATCTTAATAAATTCAAGAATTATTTCCGAGGTGTTTTCAAGGTCTTTTAATGAAAGAACCTCAACAAGTGTATGCATATAACGAAGCGGAATTGATACAAGGATACAAGGTACTCCTTCGTTTGTTACCTGAACAACCCACGCATCCGTACCTGTATCTTCGCCCTCAACTTCAAGCTGATACGGAACTTCTTTTGATTTCAGGACATTAATAAGCGCATCTGTTTTTTCACGGTCAAGATTGGGACCGAGTGCAATAACCGCACCTTTACCAAGGTCGCTGCTGCGAAGTTTATCCCCATCGGGTGTTGTGCCGTGTGTTACATCTACAATAACCGCCACATCGGGATTAATTCGTGATGCCGCGCACGCCGCACCCATTCTGCTTACCTCTTCCGTCGTCGCGGCAACAACACAAATATCGCAAGATAGATTTTCTTTTTTAGCTGAAATTGCGGCATTTAGAATTGCATAAATTCCGGCACGGTCATCAAGTCCTCCGCCACAAAATTTATCTTCTCCCAAAAGAGTATGTTTGGTTTTGATTTTGATGGAATCACCTACCGAAACAAGCTTTTCCAGTTCTTCATCCGCAAAACCTGTATCAATAAGAATGTCGTCAAGTTTAATACCCTGCTCTTTTTCTTCGGCTGAAAGAATATGCGGCGGTTTTACACCTATTATACCGAAAACCTCTTCCTTGCCGTCAATAAAAACTTCCGAGCCGGGCAAAATTCTGCTGTCAACTCCACCGAGTGATACTACACGTACAAATCCGCCTTTTTCAATTGTTTTTACCATAAGACCGATTGTGTCAAAATGTGCTTCAAGCATTATTACCGGAGCATCTTTTTTACCGCATCGCACATAGCCGTACACATTGCCGACAGGGTCAATAAACACATCGTCAAGGTACTGCTCAAATATTTTCTTAAGCTCTCCGTTTCCTTTATATTCAAATCCGGAAAGACCTTTTATTTCACAAATTCTTCTTAAAAGTTCCATTTTCAGCCTCACTATATTCTTGCAACATTTGTTGCTTTTGCAGCGTCTGCAACCGCTTTTGCAACCGTTTTTCCTATTCTTTCATCAAACGCAAACGGAAGTATATATTCATCCGTCAATTCTTCATCACTCACAAGAGATGCTATTGCATATGATGCCGCCATTTTCATTTCATCATTTATTTCCGATGCGCGAACATCAAGCGCACCGCGGAAAATACCGGGGAAAGCAATCACATTATTTATCTGATTTGGAAAGTCCGAACGACCCGTACCAACAATTCGAGCGCCCGCTTCTTTTGCTTCATCGGGGAAGATTTCGGGTGTTGGGTTTGCCATTGGGAAAACCACCGCATCTTCCGCCATGGATGATACCATTTCCTTTGATACAATGCCCGGTGCGGAAACACCGATAAAAAGGTCTGCACCTTTCATTGCATCGGCAAGTGTGCCTGATAGTTTATCTTTATTTGTAAGCCTGCTCATTTCTTCGTGTGCAGGGTTAAGTCCGTCCATTCCCTCTTTTATTATACCGAATTTATCACACATAATTATGTTTCCGACACCAATCTTTATAAGATGCTTTGCTATTGCAATACCTGCAGAGCCTGCACCGTTTATTACGCATTTTATGTTTTTTATATCTTTTTTAACCACTTTAAGTGCATTTAATACTGCCGCACCCACAACAATTGCCGTTCCGTGCTGGTCGTCATGGAATACGGGTATGTCACAGATTTCTTTAAGTTTTTTCTCTACTTCGAAACATCTTGGTGCGGAAATATCTTCAAGGTTTATTCCGCCAAAACCGCCTGAAATAAGATACACGGTACGTACAATTTCATCAACATCTTTACTTCTTATACAGATTGGAAACGCATCAACATCGGCAAATTCCTTGAAAAGAACGCATTTGCCTTCCATTACGGGCATCCCCGCTTCCGGTCCAATATCGCCAAGTCCGAGTACGGCTGTTCCGTCCGTAACGACGGCAACGGTGTTCCATCTGCGTGTAAGCTCAAATGATTTATTATAATCTTTATTTATTTCAAGACAAGGTTCGGCAACACCCGGTGTATATGCAAGCGAAAGCTGCTCTTTATTTTTAACCGGCGTTCTTGATACAACCTCAAGCTTGCCTTTCCATTCGTAATGTTTCTTTAGCGACTGCTCTTTTATATCCATTATTTCATCCCCTTGGATTTTGTTAAATTATACCTATAAAGTATACCACAGTAAAAATATTATGTCAATCAATGTATTTTTTAGTTTTGTATGTAAAAAATAA
>JAZRHB010000070.1:0-24345 GCA_045644605.1 Clostridia bacterium | reverse complement strand
GTAACGGCATCTTTAAGCGGAACGCCAACCTGTTTTACCATTACTCTTACAAGTCTGTCCGTTGTTGCAATGCTTCCTGCAAAACACGTTCTGTCAGGCATTTTTGCAACGCCGTCTTCAATTATGATTTCCTGTCCGTCTGCAAGACTGCCGAGGATTGATGTTTTTACATCCTGACCTGCGGCTCTCATTGCATCTGTTGTAAGTGCCACGTGGTCTATGCCTTTTGATTTATACACAAGCTTGAGAAGACACGGTGGAAGGTGACATCCGTCTGCAATGATTTCAACATCAAGGTCATCAATGATATATGCACTTTCAATTATTCCGGCATGTCTGAACCCGTCTTTTCTTACGATTGTTGATGTTGCGGAATAAAGATGCGTTACGTGTGTAAATCCGTGGTCAAATGCAGCGGCAACCTCTTCATAGGTAGCATCGGAATGTGCTATTGTAGGAAGAATTCCGCGAGCTTTAAGATAATCACCAAATTCAAGTGCGCCGTCAAGCTCAGGAGCAATACTCCATCTTACAAGGTCGCTGCCTGAAAGCTCTACAAGTTCTTCATACTCCTCTTTTGTAGGATTTTTAAGATATCTCGGATCAAGGGCGCCTGCCTGATTTTTTGAAACATATGGTCCTTCAAAATGCATACCGAGAAGGTTACACGGAATTGTTTCATCTTTCTTTGCTTCTTTATATATTTCAACTGCTCTTACAAGCTCTTCTTTTTTTGCCGCAAGAGGTGTAGGAAGCATAGATGTTGTTCCGTGCACCACGTGTGCATTGGTAATGTTATGATAAGCTTCGAGCGTACCATCCATAAAGTCGCTTCCGCCGCCGCCGTGAATATGTATATCTACAAAACCCGGAGAAAGATAACGTCCGCCTCCGTCTATGCTATCATTGCCGGTATAGTTTGTGCCGACTTCAACAATAGTGCCGTTTTCGACTGCGACGTAGCCGTTTTCAATAATTTCATCGGGTGTTATTACTTTGACATTTTTTATAACTGTTTTACCCATTTGTATCATCCTCCGCCAAAAATACTATATCATTATAAGTATATCCCTTTTTATGCCAAATGTCAACTAATTTCAGTTGACTTATTTAAATATTAGTATTATAATATAATTATATTCTTTTAAGGGAGACGTTTTGAATGAGCGAATGTACACACAATTGCGAAACCTGCTCCGCTAATTGCGGAAGCAGAGACAAAAAAAGTTTACTTGAAAAGCCACACGAGCTTTCCAATATTAAAAAAGTTATAGGCGTTGTAAGTGGTAAAGGTGGCGTTGGTAAATCCCTTGTTACTTCCCTGCTTGCACTCAGCATGCAGAGAAAAGGGTTCAAAACTGCTGTTCTTGATGCCGACATTACCGGTCCGTCAATACCGAAAGTTTTCGGTATTCACGAAAAGGCTAAGGGTAATGACCTTGGAATTCTTCCTGCAAAATCAAGAACCGACATAAGTATTATGTCCGTTAATCTTCTTCTTGAAAACGATACCGACCCGGTTATATGGAGAGGTCCTGTTATTGCAGGTACTGTTAAACAGTTCTGGACGGACGTTATGTGGGGGGATATTGATTATATGTTTATTGATATGCCTCCCGGAACAGGAGATGTTCCGCTTACAGTTTTCCAGACTATTCCTGTTGACGGAATTATCATTGTAACATCACCTCAGGAGCTTGTTTCAATGATTGTCGGCAAGGCTCTTAATATGGCAAAAATGATGAACATCCCAATCCTCGGCATCGTTGAAAATATGTCTTATTTTATGTGCGGTAAATGTGGCGAGAAACACAATATTTTCGGCAAAAGCAATATTGATGAAATTGCATCCGAGTACGGCATTAAGAGCGTGCATAAGCTGCCAATCGACCCCATGGTTGCAAGTTATTGCGACAGAGGCCTCATTGAGCTTTACGGAGAAACCTATCTCGATAAATTATCAGACGAAATCGAATAAGAACCCGACCCGTAAACATGGATCAAAGATTGCGGGTAGGGTCCCCGGAACCTTGTTGCGTTTCGCAATAAAAAATATGGGCTGAGAGAATTCTCAGCCCATATTTTTTATTGTGCATTAACACAACGATATTCTTATTTTACATCTACTTTTATTTCTGCAGATTTCAGTCCCGGAGAATATGCTTTTATTTCAAGAGTTCCCGGAGTGCCGTTTGCTTGAACAATTACCTGACACAATCCGTTAAACGCCCGTCTTCTCCATGCAGCCTTTTCATAGTACCCTATTTTTGCATTTTCATGTATTCCAACTTTTTCATTTTCTTTAGCGGTCGCAACCACCTTCACAACATTAATACCATTTTTAAATTTGCCATAATACCTGTACTCACGAGGTGCAACATTTAAACGTTCTCGTTGTTTATCACCGATTTTTTCACCGTTCAGGAAAATTTCGCACTTTCCAAAAAGACGTTCAAATTCAATATATTCATATTGCTCCGTTGCATAAAACTGCGCTTCTTGTACTACAGTTTTTTCAGAGGTTACAATCTGTCCGCTACCACGCCAAATTATTCTGTATTCATCTTCAAAATTTTCAGTATTGCGGTCGTACCAATATGCACTGACTATTTTTTTGTCATAGTTAAGTGCGGTTTTCTTTTCTATTTCGCAAGGGATTTTTGTTTCTCCATCAAGTAAAAACCAGTTTTCCACATTGGTTTCAACCGCCTTATCAAGAAACTTATCAGGCTCATAAGATGTAGGATCTCCGTTGCCTACGCCTATTATTTTTCCCGGACCTTTCACATCGAAATATACCATATTGTTAGCTTTTGGATGAGTTTGCCCGCTTGCGTCCGCAACCTCTACATTAACGATGCTTACGTCATCATTTTTTGAAATCTGCGGTCTGTCGCTAATAAGGCGAAGGAAATCCGGTTCCGTAGGTGTAGTATGACGCACAACGGTTTTTTTCCCGTTTCTTGTACCTACTGCTTCAATATATCCTTTTTCGTATGGAATATCCCAGGAAAGCGTGTCGTTCTTTTCCATTTTCTTTTTGCCCCAGGAATTACCGTTTACGATAATTTCAACCTCATCACAGTTGGAGAATACACATACTCTTACCATTTCGCTTCTTGTCCAATCCCAATACGGCAGAAGGTGAAGGACAGTTTCGTCTGTCCACCAGGATTTGTAGTAATAGAACAGGTCTTTCGGGAACCCGCAAAGGTCAAGCACACCAAAATTCGATACCATATTTATCTGTTCAAACGGCGCCGGCTCTCCTCTATAATCAAATCCCGTCCACAAAAATCCCCCTGACATAAACGGTCTTTTTTCATAGAATTTCCACCAGCCTCTTTCGGTTGAACCCCAGTTCATTGTATTATAGCCGTAGGAATCCACCAATCCATTTGCAACATCAGATTTATATATTCCTCTTGTAGCAAGAATAGAGGCTTCCTCCGTGCCTACTATTGGCTGATTCGGATGTTCCTGATGATATTTATCAATATGGCTGTCGGCAAAGGCACGAATATAGTTAACACCTCTTACGTCCACAAGCTCGTTTACGCCTTCGTACACAGGACCGTTATTTCCGCCATAAGTAATTGCTTTTGTTGTGTCAAGATTCCTAATGGCTTTAATCATGGTTGCAGCTATACGTTTTCCCTGTTCGGTGTTTTGAACAAACTGCTCCTCATTACCGAGCGACCACAGTATAACACTAGGATGGTTTCTATCCCTTTTAACAAGGGCTTCAAGCTGACGGAGAGCTTCGGGCGATGACCCATACATACGTTGCTCATCCATAACCACCATACCAAGTTCATCACAAGCATCAAGAGTTTCGGGTGCAGGCGGGTTATGAGCAGCTCTGTATGCGTTTACGCCCATTTCCTTCAGCTTTTCTATCTTATAATAATGCACTCTATCGGGCAGTGCCGTTCCAAGTCCGCTGAAATCCTGATGTATGCACACACCTTTCAGCTTTACAGATTTTCCGTTAATAAAACATCCTTTTTCGGCATCAAAAACAACTTCTCTAATACCGAATTTTACGATATCCTCATCTACTGTTTCGTTTCCGGATTTTACCAACACAACTGCTTTATATAAATTCGGATTTTCAATATCCCAAAGAAGTGGATTATCAATATGTAAATTTATGCTGCAGGAGCATTCGCCATATCCTTTTACACTGCCACATTCTTCTGCGGTTGCAACAACCTTCCCTGAAGCATCTTCAATATTACAAACGATGGAAAAATTTTTGTCCTGTTCATACTCATTTTTTACAAGAGTATTAACAGTCACATCACCATTAATATTTGAAATTACTGCAGTTTCTTTATACGGAATATAGAGGTTTTGTGCAATAGCAAGGCGAACATGACGGTATATTCCGGCACCTTCGTACCACCATCCCTCATACTGACTTGCATCAATACGAACTGCAATCGTGTTTTTTTCGCCGAAAAGCACCGCATCCGTTACATCAAGCACAAAATCGGTATATCCACTTGTATGTCTATCAAGATAAATTCCGTTAACCCAAACAATTGCATCACGGAAAACACCGTCAAATTCGAGAAAAACTCGCTTATCTGCTGCTTCCGCCGGCATATCAAACTCATGTCTGTACCAACCGATATTATATTCAGGACCGTCTGTAGTTGCTTTTTCGTTTGTTTTAGGGCGTACATGACGGCTTATCGGTTTACATCCTTGGGATCCATCACAAAGTCTGTCGCATCCGAGTTCAATACCCCAATCGTGAGGCAGATCTACCTTACGCCAATTTATAGCCGGATACTCTTTGTTAGCAAATCCGTTTGCCCACGAGCATTTTTTAAACCCGAACTGTGTCGGCGAATCATCTTTAGTTTCAAGATGAAAATACCAGTTTTTGTCAATATTAATCCTCTTCATGTGAGAACCCCCTCTTTGTAAATAAATCTTATTTTACCAAATCCCACCCTTAATGTCAATAGTATTTATGCCTTTTCCTTGACATATTTATGATAGTAATATATAATGTTGTTATATGAAAGGAGATTTGACAAATGAATATTATAGAAATGCTTAAATCGGTGTTTCTCGGCATAGTTGAAGGGATTACCGAATGGCTTCCCGTAAGCTCTACCGGGCACCTTATTTTATTTAATGAATTTATGAATAATGAAGGGTCGTTCCTTAATTCCGACCTTTACATATACGTTATTCAGCTTGGTGCAATTCTTGCGGTTGTAACGCACTTTTTCCATAAGCTCAATCCGTTTGCACCATCAAAATCAGTGCAGGAAAAGAAGGATACATGGCAGATGTGGTTCAAGGTTATTGCTGCTTGTATCCCCGCCGCAGTTATCGGACTTTTCCTTAATGACTTTATGGAAAATTTCGAAAACTGGCAGGTTGTTTCAGGGGCGCTTATCCTTTATGGTATTGCATTTATTGTAATTGAAAAGTTAAACAAAAAGACTACTGTTAATTCAATTAATGAGTTATCCTACAAAAAGGCTATTGGTATCGGGTTGTTTCAGGTGCTTTCCATAATACCGGGTACATCGCGTTCGGGGTCTACAATACTTGGCGGTATGATGCTTGGCACATCACGTCCGGTTGCGGCAGAATTTTCGTTCTTCCTTGCAATACCGGTTATGTTCGGTGTAAGTGCACTTAAGATTGTTACCTACGACGGCGTAATTGACTGGGCACTTCTCGGGATTGGGATGCTAGTATCATATGTTGTATCAATGCTTGCAATCAAGTTCCTTATGAGCTTTGTTAAAAAGCACAGTTTCTCATCATTCGGCTGGTACAGAATTGCACTTGCAATAATTGTTATTTTGTATTTTACAGTTATGCGATAAAACAAAAAACCACTCTTCGGCGGTTTTTCTTAGGGAGGAATCGGTTTTAAAACTGCCCTTGCACCACAAAAATCATTATTTTGAGTAAAGAGCAAGGAAAAACTGCGCAGAAATCCTGACGGCTTTCAAGCGGTTTTGACACCGCTATGTGCCAAAATAATAATTTTTTGGCGAATAATCCCTAAGAATAACCGCCGTTTAGAGGCGTACTCTAAAGGACCGTTGTTAAGCGTAAAGCGGTGTAACTATTAAGGTTGCACCGCTTTTGCCGTGTTTACGCACTTTTTAGCGGATTTGCCTTTATTTATTCCATGAGTTCAACAGTTCTTTTTCATCAGGTACAATTACCCTTTCGGGACATGCTTTGTGTGATATTATGTTCCTGTAATAACCGTTGATATTATGCATGTTGATATTGCCACCCTTGATCTGAATGGAATAGTGGTCTTGCATCAGCAGGAAGCTTTTTAAATAAACCATCAAGCATCTCTCTGATTTGCCATAAATTAGGACTTAATGAAATTGAGTATGATACGATTTCTCGATTGTATAAATCCATCACAGGCGATAAATACACTTTGAATTCGGTTACATCGGTTGTAAGTTTCTCTATGGTTTTATTGCGGTAAAATCCCTTTTAAGTAGTCAATCTCCATTCTAAATATCTATTATAACAGATGATTTGAATTCTGGCGAGTACTTTCTTTGTTTTTGTCCTTTTTTGCTCATAAAAATATGCACCTCCAAAAGTGTCTAACTTTTGGGGTGCATATCACGCCAACTCTTTTCATTTGATTATTTTTCGTTCATTCTTCTGTCGTTTAAAAACATGTAGCTGAGCTTCGGGGCATTAAACTCTTTGCAAAACTTTTCGCATTTACATAAAAACATATAGTAAATATTAAGTCCCGCTCCGCTTATTGTCTCAAAATTTCCCATACCTTTCGAAATAATTATATCCGCCTTATTTATCAGCATAGACGCCTCTTCGCTTATTTTCCCCAGAACAGTTCCCGCAATTCCGCTTCCGTTATGCGTTACATAAGCTATTTTGTCAAGGCCGATTTGATGCACATCGTCCATCGTTGCGTCGTTGAGTACGTTTTTCCCTCTTACGATTACGCTTATATTCAGTTCGGGGAATTTTTCTTTAATAAGCTTTATAAAAAGCATGTCCAAGACAATTTCACCACAGTTATCGGTCAGGTAAACTAAGTTTTTGCTTACGGAAAGCTCTTTTTCAAATTGCAAAAATTCGTTCTTGTCAAACGAAACATTTTTAGCATTTTTTAAAAGCATGCCGAGTTTTTCCTCGGTTATATCGGACAACGCACCAAAATCAATGTAATTACCCGTGAACGCATAGCACATTGCCAGATAAAGACTGTTTTCGTCTTCTTTTATTTGTTTCCAAAGCTCATCTGCAAGAGATAATAAAAGTGCATTATACCGCTTTTTTATTGCTGTATAGTCAACAGTTTCAATGTTATATTTCCCCTGCAAATTTGTTATTTTTTCAATAATTTCCGGTGCTCTCATTGTCGGCGGTGCATCAGAAATTATTTTTAAAAGCTCTTTCATATATAGTGTTTTATCTTTATCTGATGCTCTGCTTGAGTCAATATCTGCATATCTGCGAAGCAAACACTGTATGCATTTATAATCCGCATATAAATTACCCATGGTTTTCACCTGTTTTCGTGTTTTTTAAAATTCCGCCACAATGCCGTAGTCTGCATAGGAAAAAATACGCGCATCCTTATCAGGATTAATGGCAATTACGGTGCCGGCAGTTTCAATGGCACAGGTATGATGCACTGCCCCCGATATGCCGACAGCTATATAAACTTTCGGGCTTACCGTTTTCCCTGTCAGCCCTACTTGCATACTGTATGGGAGCTTGCCCATATCCACAATTCCTCGTGATGCAGCAGGTTCTGCACCGATTTTTTCAGCAAACTCTAAAAAAGCCTCGGTTTTATCCGCTATACCGCGTCCTCCCGCAATAATAATGTCCTTACTTTCGGTTTTTGTTCTGACCGTTGCCATCTGCGGTGTGGTAAGGCATTTAATTTTAGCGTAAACATTTCCTCCACGTGCAGGGCGATACATATAAAGAATACCGTCTGCGACCTCAAGTTCCGTACAATCGGCACAAAGACCTGTTTTCAGCTTTGCCGCCAATACGGGTGCGTTTTTCCTTCCCCACAAATCCGCATTCCACAAAACAACAGACGGGTTTTCTTTTTTTACTCGTTCCTCTAAACCAACGACATCCTCTTTCGGAATAAGAACAACCTCTTTTGCAATCTGTTTCGCCTTTTCAAGCACTTCTTCTCCGACAGCAAATGCAAAAGGAAGTTTCTCTTCCGCAACTGTTTTTTCTTTCTTCTCGTATGACTTCGCAAGACAGGCTTCGATTACCGGCAACAACTCATCCATGGTAATCCATTTACAGCTCCGTCTTCCGCCTTCATTTTCAAAGGTTTTCACCACTCGTGTCGGGGAACCTTTCAGTCCGCATTTGCCCTCATCACACAAAAGGTCTTGGTTTGTGCAAATCTCCACTTCCCCTATTGAAGAAAAAATACTGGGAAACCTCAGCACATAGCTTCTCTCCAAAGTAACAAGAGCAGGGAGCTTTTGCTTTTCCTGTCCCATACGCGTTTGTGCCGTAACACAATCTTTTTGTATTTCAACGGATAATGCGTTTGTAATAAGCGGAATATCCAGCATTGCAGAAAGCATAGGACCAACCTGTGCTGTATCCCCGTCTATACTTTGCCTTCCGCATAAAATTAATTCCGGCGATATTTTTTGCATAGCTTTTGATAAAACGTATGCAGTGGCTAATGTGTCCGAACCGGCAAATACTGTATCTGACACCAGAATCACCTTTGCACCAAGACGCGTAAGCGGTTTTAGCACATTTTCAAAAGACATCGGTCCCATGGACAAAACTGTAACGTCATCCGACAGAGAAAGTGCACATTCAATCGCCGCTTCATCAAAAGGATTTATTGCTCCGTCTATAATTTTAACGCATACGACAATTTTCATTTTTATTCACCAAACATACCGTTTGCAACCTCTTCGATTGCACAATATGTTACGTCAGGGTGCTGCTGCAAAAAGCTTGCAGGCACCTGCGGACATACATCATCAAAAATAGCGTGCTTTACAACACCGTGTTGCCAAGGTCTGTTCAAAGCTATGTAAACAGAGCGGGCTGCAAGAATTTGTTTCATGCCTATTGTTATGCACCATTCCGGCATGCCCTGCAAGTCGCCACGCTGATATCCGTAAGCATTAATGGTTTTTGTTTCTCTTGAAATCGGAAGCACGCGGGTTCCGAGATTAGCAAACTCTTCTGCAGTAATCGGGTCATCTTTTTCAGCTGCTTCGTTGAATGCAAGGTGACCGTTTATTCCGACCCCGCCGAGGCAAAGGTCAACACCGCCTAAAGCTTCAATCATTGCATCATATTCCGCTTCCTTACCCGGTTGAGGGAAGTGTCTTTGTTCCTTCGGCATTACAAGCGAAGGTTTTACCTGTGAATAGAATGTATCTTCCATACGGAAATGGAAGCTCATCGGATGGGTTTCGTCAATTGTCTGCGTAGGCGAAATCAAATACTCATCCATATTGAAAAAGTGTACGTTTTTAAGCGAAACGTCAAATTCATTTACAAGTCTTGCCAAAATCGGATACTGGTCTGTAGGTCCTACAGGAACAATCATAACGGTAGGTTTTCCTTCGGCGTTATTTTTCATAATGGTATGGAGCATTTTAAGTGCCATATCAAAATAAAGCTCCCATTCCGAACCTACAGTGTTAAATTTTATATTCTTTATTTTTCTTTCCATAAGCTTATTCTCCCTCACTTTGAAAGTCCGTTATATACAATTTTGCCGTTTGTGATAGTCATTTTTACATTAAAGTCAGCATCCATAAGACAAATATCCGCCATTTTTCCGACAGCAATAGAGCCTATGCGAGAGTCTTCTCCTAAAACCTTTGCCGGAGTGATAGATGCCATTGTAACCGCATCAACAAGCGGAACTTCTGCATCGACAACCAGATTTTTAACCATCTGAGAAAGCGGTTGAATACTTCCTGCAAGACGGCTGCCGTCAGGAAGCCTTGCCACACCGTCTGATACTAAAAATTTCTGTGCGTTTTGGTCGTGTTTTGTGCCCAAAATATAAAGTGTATCGCCAACGGGAAGCCCGCCTGCACGCAAACAATCCGATACAATACAAATCTTATCGGGAGTTTTGCATTTGCATATAAGTTTTACCATTTCAGGCGTAATATGATGATTATCTGCAATAAATTCAAGCGTTAATCTGTCATCAATAAGTGCAAGCTCGCAAAGTCCTACACTTCGAACACCGTCTCTCATTACAACGGTGGACATTGTGCACCAAAGATGCGTACAATGGGAAAGTCCCGCCTCAATAACAGGCATAATTTCGCTTTTGATACCGTCATCATGCCCGCCGCATACAACAATTCCCGCATTTTTAAGCTTTCTTGTCATTTCTGCTGCTCCGGCAAGCTCCGGTGCAATTGTTACTGTCTTGATGCAATCTTTATTTTCCAGAATGAAATCATAAGAATCCCTTTCCGGAATTCGTAAAAAGCTCTCATGCTGTGCCCCTTTATTCTTTAAAGAAAGATACGGGCCTTCAATATGTGCCCCTAAAATACGACACGGAGTATTTTCCGCCGCCTTGTATTTACGCACATAGGTCAACATTTTTGTAATTTGCTCTACAGGAGCTGTAACAGAGGTTGCAACAATTGATGTTGTCCCGTAACGGCTGTGAAATTCCATAGCTTTTTCAAACGCTTCATCTTCGCTATCCATGAAATCCCCGCCAAATCCGCCGTGCGTATGCATATCCACAAAACCGGGGCATACATAAAGCCCTGTCGCATCAATTACACAGTCATCAGTCGACTCATTTCCCAAATCGGTTATTTTATCACCTGTGATTTGCAAATTACAATTTTTTAAAATTTCTGTTTCTGTTATGAGATTTCCGTTTTTTATAAGCATAAAAACATCTCCATTTGCTTGATTAGTCTATACTTTCGTTATAAATTGGTTCTAATGCCTTTTGTATTTTCTTATATCTTTTAAAAAGTTTATGATATTCTTTTGTGTTTTCCGTATTTGGAACCGTTTCCGATTTCACGGCATTACATATTTTTAGTGCAGCAGAAAAATCGGGGAATATTCCAAGTGCAATTCCTGCCAGCATAGCACTGCCAAAAGAGGAATCTGCGTGTTCCATTTCAAGAAGACGAATTCCAAGTGCATCTGCAATCATTTGTCTCCAAAGAGGGCTCTTTCCGCCGCCGCCTATTACTACAGCACTATCCTTGTGGAAAATCTTTAATTCCTCCAGCGTTTGCATACAATCCAGCATGCTCATTGCAACGCCTTCCAAAACCGCTCTTGTAAAGTGTGCTTTTGTATGAAAAGCCCGAATTCCCACAAAATCCGCACATAAATTCGGATTTGCATAAGGCGTAAGTTCCCCGTTCAAATACGGGTGAAACACTAATCCGTCACTGCCGATAGGTACTGTTTCCGCCTGTGCATCAAGCTGTGCATAATCCTCGCCGAAAGTATCACGGAACCAACGATATGATGCAGCGCAGGATTTTGTTGCCGTTCCCGGATAGAAAAGTCCGTCAATAACATGAGAATAATTAACAAGATGCAAATTCGGATGCGGATTTTTAGTAATTACGCAAATTCTGCCTGCCGTTGCCAGCTTTAAGGTCATATCTCCTTCGGAAACTGCCCCTGCAGCAAAAACCTCCATAACCGTATCGGTTGTTCCGCATAAAACAGGCGTTCCCTCGCAAAGACCGGTCAGGTTTGCAGCCTCTTTTGTAACCGTACCGGCAATATCTGTCGGTTTTATAACCTTTGGCAGAAAGGACGGATTAAAGCTTATAATATCACAAAGCTCGCTGCTCCAGTCCATTGTGTTAACATCAAACAGCATTGACCCTTCAGCTTCAATATAATCAGTTACGTAGTCGCCCGTAAGAATATGCCGCACATAGTCTTTCGGGAAAAGAATTTTCCGCACGCGTCTCCAGTTTTCAGGTTCATGCACCTTAATCCACATAAGAGCCGGAAGCGACCAAATGGTTCCGGGTTTATGCAAAACCTGCTTTTCTATCAAATCCTTATACTTTTCCTCCAAGTGCTGAACTTCTTTCGTGCAGCGAGTATCCGTCCAATAGATTGCAGGGCGGATTACATTAAAATCATCATCCATTATAACGGCAGTATGTGTAGCCGCATCCAAACTAACCCCCGCAATATTCTGCGGGGGTATGTTTGCTTTTTTAAGGATAGTGTTTATGTTCTCTACGGTTACTTTAACCCAATCCTCCGGGTTTTGCTCTACATACCCGGGGGCTGGATACTGCGTTGGATATTCGCAGGTGTTTGTGGCACATACTTCGCCTTTTTCATTCAAAAGTGTAGCTTTAGAGGCTCCGCCTCCAAAATCTATGCCAAGTAAATATTTCATATATACACGTCCTATTAGTTATTAAGCCATTTGTGGTCTTCATCTGTTGTCATATAAAATCCTCTGTCGGTCCCTGCCATAATCCAAAGGTAGTAGTTTGTGTAGCCGGGAGCTACATGGAAAGGATGATAACCTCTTGGAATTTCCACAAAATCTCCGGATTTTACGGTGTATGTTTCATCGATATCCCCTTCAAGAGTATATACCTTCTGAATACCAAATCCCTGCGATTTGTCGAATTCATAGTAATAAATTTCTTCTGTTTCAGCTTCTGTAGGCATATTATCATCATCATGCTTATGCGGAGGATAGCTGGACCACTGTCCGCCTTTTACAAAAGCCTCTCCGATATAGAGCATATTTGCATCTACTCTTTCGTCCAGAATAAAGTGTGCTTCTCTTTCCCAACCGGGTTTTCCCAAGTTTTTAATAACAACATCTTCCGGATTTACAAGTGCCGGCTTAGACTTCTTATCGGAAGGAGATTTACAAACAGCAATAGAAACCTCTTCGCAGCCTGTAACTGTAAAAGGAGCGTTTGCCGGAACATACACGCAGGTAGCCGGTCCGTCAAAAACGTTCTTTCTTTTTCCAATATTTTTGAAGGAAAAGCCATTTCCTTCAACTGTGCAGTTACCACCCAGAATTAAAAGAGCATATTCCTTGCCCTGTTCACGATAAGATTTTGTAGCCCCGTCTGTAAGGCGAAGCATATCTATTTCAATTTTTTTGCAAGTACTGTTAGCTTTTGTGATAACTTCACTTTTACCTAAGTTCTTTGTCCATGTTTTTTTCAAATTCATTATATCCACGCTCCTTTAAAAATTGTAAAACTTCTGATAACTCAGGAACTGCCGCACGTGCTCCTACCTTTGTGCATTTTATTGCAGAAACGGCACTGGAGAATATGCAAGCGTTTTCAAAGCTCATTCCATAAGCACAGGCAAATGCAAATGCTCCGTGAAAAACGTCTCCCGACCCGTTTGTATCAACAGCGGTTACGGGGAAAGCCGGATATTTGACAATCTTTTGCCCGTCATATAAAATGCCACCCTCTTTACCTTGAGTTATTACCAAAACCGAAGGGTGATATGTTGCAAAAAGCTTTTCAGCTGCTGCCTCGGGGGTAGCCTCGCCTGTTATTTTCAGTGCAAACTCACAAGACGGAATTAAAATATCTGTATATGCCAAAAGCTTTTCCACGCCGGGATAAAGACCGCCCGCATCATAAAGAACCTTTACGCCTGCCTCTTTTGCCGTTTTTGCAGCTTCAACTGCAGCTGAAAGCTCGTTTCCGTCAACCATCAGAATATCTGCCTCACGAATGGCTTTTTTCTGCGTTTCGGAGAGTTCAAGCGGCGGCAGAGTTCCCCTGTGGAAAACACAGGTTCTGGCAGCAGTATCTTCCGAAAGCAAAATGTAAGACGAAAAAGATGTATAGCCGGGCAAAACCTCTACATTACGGGAGGAAATATTATATACTTCCAAATCTTTCAGTAAAAAATTTCCGGGTGCATCATCTGTCAAAAGACCAATATATTCACAAGCTGCACCGAGCTTGGACGCCGCTGCAAGACCCGTTGCACACGGGCCTCCGCCACATTGTATAATAGAATCCGCCTTATTTTTTGTATCTTCTATTGGGTAAGCAGGAACGCTAATCAAGGTATCACATACATTAGCTCCGATGCCGACTATATGCTTCATGCTCGATTTTCAGCTCCCAAAAGTTTGATTTTTTCGCTTGCAAAAGCAGCAACGTTTGCAATCGCATCTTTCATGAACATATCTATTGCGTATATGTCTCTTGAGGTTTCAAAAACCTTATCCAAAAATGCAAAGCAAAGGTCTGTACCAAAGTTTACTTTACGTATACCTGCTTCAATAGACGCACGGATTTGTTCATCCGGCACGCCGCTGCCGCCATGAAGAACCAACGGAATTCCCGTTGCTTTCTTGATGTCTCTGATACGGTCAATATCAAGTTTTGGTGCCTGTTTGTAACGGCCGTGTGCAGTACCAACCATAACTGCAAGAGCCGCAACCCCTGTTTCTTCTACAAACTGCACCGCTTCATCTACTTTCGTATATTCAGCCATGCTTGCGTCATTAACGCTTCCAACGTGTCCAAGTTCACCTTCAACCTGAATGTTCATCGGAGCACAAATGTCGCATACTTTTTTAGTGATTTCAATATTTTTTTCAAGTTCAAATGCGGAAGCATCAATCATAATTCCCGTACAGCCGTAGCGAAGTGCTTTTGCTACTTCGGGATATCCTGCACCGTGGTCAAGATGGAAACAAACCGGAACAGAAGCTTTCTGTGCCGCTGCTAAAATCATTGGTGCTGCATAGTAGGATTCACCATTTGTAAAAAGTCTGGAGTAGTTTTGCAAAATAACAGGAGCACGAAGAGCCTCTGCCGCTTCGATTACACCCATAACAGTCTCCATATTATACACGTTAAATGCCGGAATGGCATAAGCTTCTTTTTCTGTAAGTGCTAAAATGTCTTTAAGATTTACAAGCATTGTAACAAAACCTCCTCAATTTTCATAAGAGAAATTCCTTCAGGTTTTGTTTCCGACAAGAGATAATATTCTGCCGGAGATACTGTAACAACAGTTTCAGCATTTGCTGTTTTTGCATTATTCCAACGATTTTCTGCAACATCTTTCATAACCTTAGGTAAATATGTATTCATAATTAAGTTTCCTGCAATCATTGTTTCCTTGCCGTGCAGATGCATTTCACGCAATTCGCCGCATGCCGAAAGAACCTCTCTTACAGGTGCGGTTTCTTCAAGGTCTCTTGCAAGAAGAGATGGGTCCTGAGGAGTAAAGCTTGCACCCTTCTTATTGGGTTTAAGCTTGCCTTCTTTAATTAATGCTGAAAGGTGTGCAGTAAAAGTTACAATCTCAGGTTTTAAGTCAATGCCCCATTCCTTGTATTCTCTTAAGAATACCTTTGCATCAGCAGGATCATAGCAAACAACCTTTTTATAGCCCGAGAGTGCTTTTGCACAAGCTTCCATTGTGCTTTTTGTTTCAGCAGCTGCACTGATTAAGAAATCGAGTGAATATCCGCTTGCCGGCTCGTCCTGAAGCACAGTGAAGCTTTCTCCTGCTTTTTTGAGCAGTTCAATGGCTTCATCCCCGTAACCGTTTGCACGTGCATCTTCACCGAGGAATAAAAGTGTATCGCTTTTACCGAGGTCAGGAAGTTTTTTTGTTTCTTTTCCGTAAATATTTCCTTTTTCCTGGAAATTTTTAAGCAATTCCATTATAAATGACGGAAGTTTTCCGTCAAGAGCGGCACCGAGTCTTGCTTCTTTTGTGAACATAATCGGGTCAAACCCTGTGGTACAATCGGCTACGCAGCCGCCACAAAGTGCACACTCATATACATTTGCTATAATGTCATCCGAATATTCAATGGCTCCTCGTGCCACTAATGATAATCCAAGTGCTCTTGCACGTGCTGTATCCCTTTCAAGACCTGTTGCATTTCCGATAGGGCAAATGTGATGGCACATCCAGCAAAAACGGCAAGATTCAATCTGCTCTCGTGTTTTTTGTGTAAATTGCATTTTTTATACCTCCCCTTAAAGTCCCAACTTAAACGGATTCATAATACCGTTAGGGTCAAGCTGCTTTTTAATTCCTTCAAATACCTGCATAGCAGGACCGTACTGTTCCTTCATCAGTCTGCCAATCTTAATGCCGACACCGTGATGGTCGTTTACAACACCGCCGTTTGCAAGGGCAGTTCTTACACCAAGGTTCCAGATTTCCTGATGCAGTCTGAATGCTTCGTGAGGATCCTGCGGTACGTCCTTACCGTCAACAATGAAACGGTCATAAATCATGCAGCCCCATTCGTACCAGTGGGAGAAATGTGCAATAAATCTTGCCTGAGGGAAATTCGTTTCAATAGCCTCTTTCATTGCCCAGTAAATTTTTTCAATTTTATCATACGGAGCAATAGTATCCATAGTACCGAAGCACTGCGGAATATCCATCATGTGTCCCGGATAGAAGAAGGTTATTTTTTCTTTCCACCATTTTTCACCGTATTCGGAACCTAAGTCTTCCGCACCGTATTTACCAAATGTAGATAAAAGAATTTTCTCTTCAAGTTCTACCATTTCTGCTACGCCTTCAATAGCAATGTTCATGAAAGCACCTTTCTTCTCAACACCGACAATTTTCTTAATCAGCGTAGAGGTTTCAGCCTCGTCATAAAGACGCATAACAGAAGGTTTGAATTTCTGAAGCAGCTCACGGCCTGCATTGAACGCGTCAGTCATGTTGTGGAACAAAAATCCACGGAATTTTCTTGATTCCGGCTGGTCATAAATACGCATCTGTGCTTTTGTCATAACGCCGAGTGTTCCTTCGGAACCAATGAAAATCTGGTTAAGGTCAGGACCTGCTGCGTGTTTCGGCGCAGGAGAGGTTTCTATAATATCGCCATTCGGAAGAACAACCTCCATCTGCAACACCATATCGTCAATTTTTCCATATTTTGTAGATGAAACACCTATACCGCGGTGTGCCAAAAATCCGCCTACAGTAGAACATGTCAAAGACGATGGATAATGCATTGTTGCATATCCGCGTTCATTTGCAGCCCATTCTATATGTTTGTATATAGCACCTGTACCGCATTCTATGTACATTCCCTGTTCGTTTATATCATAAATTTTGTTCATGCGTTTTGTATCAAGAACGATACCTCCGCAAACAGGAAGTGCACCGCCCTGTGTACCGCCGCCGGCACCCCATGTTGTTACAGGAATTTTGTAGTAATTTGCTATTTTTAATACCGCAGAGGTTTCTTTAGCATCTTTAGGTGCAACTACAAAATCTGCTTCGGGCATACGAAGCCCGCGGTCTGCCCACATTCTGGACAACCAAAAATAATCCACACTGTGTGTAATTTTGTCAATCGTTCTTGTAGAGCAGTTTTCCCTTCCTACCGCATCTTCAAGTTCGGTTACAATTACGTCAAATAAAAAATCCGTCACGTTTTTTCTTCCTTTCTAAAATAACGACTTTTTTGCACAAAAAAGGCATATCCTTTTTCGTATGTATAATAAACACATTATACTTTCCGGTAATAGTATAGCATATTCAAAAACCAATTGCAATAGAAACTGAAAAAAATTTTTCAAAATAAGAGAAAATATTGTAAAATCTTATCGTTTTAAACCAAAAAACATTTCCAAAAATCATTGACAAAGAGTTGCGTGTATGATATAATATGTCTGTTAATGCCTATAAATATTAAAGGAGAGTTTACTATGTATATCTACAAGGACATGACAAAAATTCGTGAAAATGCTACCTTCGTGCTTCGTGATATTGCAGAAGCAAAGCCAGGCGATAACATCGTTGTAATTGCAGACAGCGAATCTTATTCCAACGCACGTGCTCTTTGCGATTGTGCAAAAGAACTCGGATGCGGAGCTGTAATTCTTGATGTTGATATGTACGGTGGAAGCGAAGGATATGATAATATTCCGATTATGGAACCGGTTCGTCAGGCAATTTTGCATGCAGATATTGCTTTTATGACAACACCGCAGATTAAAACTGGCTTTTCTACATATTTAGGCTCACAGGATGACGGTGATGCTTCACTTCTTGGTCAGAACAAACAGTTTACTTTCGAATGCGGCGGTATGGAAGAATGGAACATAAACCGCGAACAGGTGCTTGCAAACCGCAAACGTGCACTTGTTCTTTATGAATGGCTTAAATCCGCAAAGGAAATCCATATAACAACTGCAAGAGGAACAGATTTGACATGTAATATCGGAAAAAGCGTTGACGCTATGTATCCGGTAATGGGAATTATTCCTTTCTATTCCGAAGTTGCTGTAATTCCTTCATTCGATACAGTAACAGGCGTTGTGGTAGCTGACGGTGCATCCGAACGTACACACAATCAGCGCGGATTCCCTATCCGTCCGAATATGCCTACTCATAGCGAGCTTTATAAAGAACCTATGCGTCTTGTATTTAAAGACAGTGTTTTAACTGACTTTTCGGGTGACGCTGTGCAGGTTGGACGTCTTCGCGATCTCATGGATGAAATTTCTCCAAAACCGGATTTGTGTGACGAAATCGGTCTTGTTACAACAAATTCTCCGGAAAATAATATGTACGGTTGGAAGGTTGACGGCAGCCACCAGATTAATTGTATCCATGTCGCTATCGGAAATAACAGACGCCGCGGCGAAATTATCCACTCAGACGAGCATGTTGATTTTGACGTTCATGATCCGTCCGTATGGGTTGACGGCGAATGCATATTGAAAGACGGCGTTTTCCAGGACGATGTTATTTTCAGCCATGAGGTAAAATAAGGGTTTTAATACTTGGCACAATGTTTTAGGAAGGTGAACGAAAGTGAAAAAGAAAAAAATCGGAATAATTGGATTTGGCGGTATCGCCAATTCAACTCACACAAACGGTTACCTCGGTTGCACAGATAAAGCAGAGGTTGTAGCTGTTTGCGATATAAGAGAAGAAGCCCTCGCACTTGCAAGGGAAAGACTTGGAGTTTCAGAGAAATATTGTTTTAAAGATTATAAAGAATTAATCGCTTGCGACGAAGTTGAAGCTATTGATATTTGTACGCCTAACCACTTGCACTGCGAAATTGCAAAAGAAGCCATAAAAGCAGGAAAACCTTTTGCAGTAGAAAAACCTGTCGGTCTTAGCTATGATGAGGTTATTGATTTGTGCAAGCAAACGGGCGACCTTCCGGCGTTCGTAAGCTTTTCTTTCCGTTTCCATAAAGGTATCCGTTATATGAAAAAGCTTATTACAGACGGTGTTATCGGCGACGTCACAAATGTTTACATCAGATACTATAAAGAAAGTGCGCTCCGTCCCGGAAGAAAGCTGGAATGGCGTTTTGATAAAAACCTTGCCGGCACAGGTGCTCTTGGGGATTTCGGTTCTCACATGGTTGATACAGCACGTCTTTTCTGCGGAGATTTTAAAAGCGTGTATGCCGAAAGCGGTATCGTTGTGGATAAAAGACAGAAGCTGGACAGCGAAGAAATTGCACCTGTTACAACTGATGACTGGTGCAACATCCTTGCTAAAACAGTAAATGGTGCCGGAGTTTCTATCTCCGTTTCCAGATGTGCACGCGGAATGGATTTGCTGACTGAAATGGAAATTTTTGGCACAAAAGGTGCTCTTCTTTACAGTACCGATACCGGTCTTCGTGTAAACAGAGGCGAAGGTCCTGTTCTTGAGGAAGTTCCGGATACATATCTTGCAAATCAGTCTGAAGTGTTTGTGGATTATTTGAACGAAATAACAGACGAAATTACGCCTTCTCTTTCAGATGGGCTTGCTTGCCAGAAAATACTGGAAGCGGCAGAACGTTCTATTGAGAGCGGCGAGGTTGTTTATTTAGATAAGTTTTAATTTCAGAAAGGGAGAAACAAAATGAAGCTCGGAACATTTGTAAAAATCACAGATTTAAGTCAGGCAGAGGAAAGCTTTGCTACTCTGCGTAAAAACGGCTTTAGCTCCTGTCAGCTCGTGTATAAGCCGGATGTATATAAAAAAGAGGATGCTGATTTTATTAAAGCAGCAGCAGATAAGTATAATATTGAAATATCAGCACAGTTCTGCGGATATAAAAGAGGACCAAGCCCCGACGATAACTACTTTAACTTCCTTGTTGAAGGTCTTAACGTTGAAACCATGCGTGAGGAAAGATTAAGCTACGCTCTTAAAGCAGTTGAGTTTGCTTCCTGGCTCGGCGTAGAGGATATTATCATCCATGCGGGATATGTTCCTAACAATCCTTTTGAACAGGCTTATGCAAATATGCTGACTTCAATTACTATTTTGGCAAAACAATGTAAAAAGCTCGGTCTTAACATTCTGTTTGAAACAGGAATGGAAGCTCCGATTGTTCTTGTTCGTTTAATTCAGGACCTTGGTTTTGATAACCTGTTTATCAATTTCGACCCCGCAAATATATTCATGTATGGATTTGGCAATGCGGTAGATGCACTTAAAGTATTTGGTAAATATGTTCGTAATATGCACGGTAAAGACGGTGTGCTTCCTACAGACCCACGTGCTCTTGGAAAAGAAACTCCTGCTGGTCAGGGAATGGTTGATTTCCCGAAAGTATTTGAAATGCTTAAGGAACTTGGATACGACCGTTTTGTTACAATTGAACGTGAAATTTCCGGCGAACAGCAGACAAAAGATATTTTAATGGCAAAAGAGTATTTTGAAGGACTGCTCACAAACCTCGGTTATACAATCGAATAATACATACACAAACCCCCTTGCGAAACTCTTTCGCAAGGGGGTTTAGTTTAAAATCCTCATTTTTCTTTAGGAACGTACTCATCAGGAAAATGAATCATCACATTATCTTTTTTAAGCTTTTTTGCAGAACAGGTACATCCACCAATCCGACACCTTTTTTGAATCTATTGCCAGACAAGATGTATGTGCCCGCCACCTGTCCGGTTAGTATTGCAGGAGGAATAACCCTTATTAAATCCCAGCCTCATCCTTCGCCCGATGCACTACTTCCTGCAGTAAGCAAGCTGGGGTATTCTTTTTTGGTTATTGCACGAAGCGGGATTTCAAACAAATAATCACGATGTTCAAAATCATTAATTGCGCAAACGAAATCGTCAAAATGTTTATATGCATCTTTTTCGTAAAAACATAATCTCCCTCAAACAACAAGTCGTCCGAAATTGCGGCATCAACGGAAAATGTGCAATTTCACAGCTGTTACGAGGTATTTTTTCAATTTTCACAACATAACCTGTTCTTTTCTTTAATAAATATTGAGTGAAACCTCCATACTCGCCAATGTTGTTACTTTCCTTCGGGAATCTTCATATTTAAAATGTAGTAATCGCCATTTCGTACATACCCAATTCCGTTTCCAATAATTTTTTTCATAGCCTTACACCTCGTATCTTCATTTTATCAGAAGGCATTTACTTTGACGAATGTGTAGATAAAAACATAAGAAAAAGAGATAAAACCTTTTACAATCTTATCTCTTGCTTATTGACCTTGCAATGCTCGTTATACTATTTCAGTAATCGTCCTCAACAGTACACAGCATTTGAGTGGCTTTTTATGCTGTTAAATTCTCTTTTTTCTTACGAACTATTGTTGCACCTTTGCGGTTTTTAATAGTGTCGTATGTTATGATACATTTTTCAATATCATCGTCGGACGGAACTTCATACATTACATCAAGCATAATTTCTTCAATGATTGATCGAAGTCCGCGTGCGCCCGTTTTCTTTGCAATTGTTTCTCTTGCAACTTCACGGATTGCTTCATCTTCAAACTCAAGCTCTACACCGTCAAATCCAAGCATTTTTGTATACTGTTTGAGAAGTGAGTTTTTAGGTTCTTTAAATATCTTCACAAGAGCCTCTTCGTCAAGCATTTCAAGTGATGCTATAAGAGGAAGTCTGCCGATAAATTCCGGGATAAGACCGTATTTAAGAAGGTCTGCCGGGGTTGTATGGCTGAAGATATTTCCTTTATCAAGGTTAGCATTTTCCGCAAGTTCTGATTCAAAACCAAGTGATTTTTTACCGATACGGTTTTCAATTATCTTTTCAAGCCCGTCAAATGCGCCGCCGCAGATAAACAGAATGTTTGATGTGTCTATCTGGATAAGCTCCTGATGCGGATGTTTTCTTCCGCCCTGCGGTGGTACGGATGCTGTTGTTCCTTCAAGAATTTTAAGAAGGGACTGCTGTACACCCTCGCCGCTTACATCACGTGTGATGGACGGGTTTTCGCTACGTCTTGAAATTTTATCAATTTCGTCGATATAGATAATACCGCGCTCGGCAAGTTCAATATCATAATCTGCCGCCTGTATAAGACGAAGAAGAATGTTTTCAACGTCCTCACCAACGTAGCCCGCTTCTGTAAGCGTGGTTGCATCGGCAATTGAAAACGGCACGTGAAGTATTTTTGCAAGTGTCTGCGCCAGAAGTGTTTTACCGGAGCCGGTAGGTCCAAGTAAAAGCACGTTTGTTTTCTGGAGTTCCACATCGTCTTTTTTACCTGCGTTTGATTCTATTCGTTTATAATGGTTATACACCGCTACGGACAATGCTTTTTTTGCTTTGTCTTGACCGATTACATACTGGTCAAGTATTTCCTTTATTTCTTTCGGTTTCGGAGTTTTTTCGGGTGTATCGAAATCCTGTTCGCTCTTTCCGGCTTCTTCAATGATATGCATACAATCTGCAACACATTCGTTACAGATATATGCTTCCGGACCCTGAATAAGCATTCCCGTTACCTGAGATTCCGGTCTGCCGCAGAACGAACAATAACGCTGGTTGGTTAAGTCTTTTGACATACTGTTTTCCTTTCAACCTATCTTTTTGCTATTATCTTATCAATTAAACCGTATTCAAGTGCTTCGTTTGCATCCATATAGTTATCGCGTTCGGTATCAAGCTGAATCTGGTCAAGCGGTTTTCCTGTGTTTCCAGCAAGGATTGTATTAAGACGAGTACGCATTTTGAGAATGTTTTCCGTATAAATCTTAATATCGCTTGCCTGACCCTGTGTTCCGCCGAGTGGCTGATGGATAAGAATTTCGCTATTAGGAAGGGAAATTCTTTTGCCTTTTGTTCCCGATGAAAGCAGGAACGCTCCCATACTTGCCGCAAGACCGATACATATTGTGGATACATCACATTTGATATAGTTCATTGTGTCGTAAATAGCAAGACCTGCGGTTACGCTGCCGCCGGGGCTGTTAATATAGAAGTTAATATCCTTATCCCTATCCTGACTTTCGAGGAACAGAAGCTGTGCTATGATTGAAGAAGCTGAATAATCGTTTACTTCACCGTTTAAGAACACAATTCTGTCAATAAGCAGACGCGAGTAGATATCATAAGAACGTTCTCCTCTGCCGGTTTGTTCAATTACATAAGGAACAGGTATATTATTTTCGTACATTTATGTCACTCCTTAGGAAATCTTTACGTTTTCAACAAGAAAGTCAACTACTTTACCCGGAAGGATGCTTTCCTTGACCTGGTCAGCATTGATCAATTCTCTAACTTTTTCTTCTTCCATTTTGTACTGTTCTGCAATTTTCTTGATTTCAGCGTCGATATCGTCATCTGACACTTCAATGTTTTCAGCTTTTGCTACTGCATCAAGCATAAGAGAAATGCGAACGTCTTTTTCAGCTCTTTCTTTCATACCTTCTTTGAAATCTTCAAGGCTACCGCCTGTGTATTCAAGGTACTGTTCGAATGTGATGCCAGGCATCTGAGACTGAATTCTGTATTTTGCGTCCTGAACATACTGTTCAACCTGATTTGTAATCATAACTTCAGGAAGTTCAACTTTTGTTTTTGCAAGAACTGCATCAATTACTGCTTCTTCCTGTTCGCGTTTTGTGCGGGTTTCAGCAGCTTTTTCAAGGCGTTCTTTAGTAGCGTTCTTGAGTTCTTCAAAAGTATCAAATTCGCTTATATCTTTAGCAAATTCATCGTCAAGTTCCGGATATTCTTTTTTCTTGATACCGTTTACTTTTACTGCAAACACCGCAGCTTTTCCTGCAAGGTCTTTTGCATGGTATTCTTCCGGGAATGTTACGTTTACATCAAATTCTTCGCCGATGTTTTTGCCGATAATCTGATCTTCAAAACCCGGGATAAACTGACCGGAACCGATTGTAAGGTTGTGGTTTTCAGCTTTTCCGCCGTCAAAATGAACGCCGTCTACGCTTCCGTCAAAGTCGATAACTGCAACGTCACCGTTTTCAACAGCTCTGTCTGTAACGTCAACAAATCTTGCTGCACGTTCTTTCATATTGTCGATTTCAGCGTTGATATCCTCTTCACTTACTGTATGTTCAAC
>JAZRHB010000069.1:0-7445 GCA_045644605.1 Clostridia bacterium | reverse complement strand
TTCTTTTTTCATAGATAAATCCTCCGATGTGTATTTTTCGACTGGCAGGTCGACTTTATTATATCACATCGGAGGATTTTTGTTCATCGGTTAACCTTTATTGAACCACGCGACTATCGCGTGGTTTTCGTTATACAATAATAAAGAGGAGTGGATTTCCACTCCTCTTTTATCTTGTTAATATATAAAGGGTCAGCGTCATAACCGATGCCGCCGCTGCCGCACTCCATAAAAACACATCTGTTTTCCCCAGTTTTGTGCATGCCGGTCTTGTTTGGGATATTACATAATTATCAATAATATCCTGCGCTTTTTTTACTATGTCTGTTTCTTTTCCGTGTTTAATCATAATTCCTCCTTATTGTATCGGGGTACATATTTTTGTACACATTACAAGCATATCGTCTTTAGGTCTGCCGCCGGTGACCGTACTCATAAGCACCGAGTTTGCAATTTCTTCCGACTGACCGTTTGAATTCATTTCAATTATTTTTTTAACAAAATCTTCACCATACTTTCTGTCACCTTTATTATCGGGCACGCCGTCTGTCATCATTACTATAAATCCGCCCGTTTCAATGGTTGTGTGATAAGTATTTATATTTTCAATATCAAGAATGCCGAGAGGCATTGAATTATATCTTACTATTTCTGTGTTTTCGCCGTTTCTTATTACCGTTGCCGCCGCGCCCGCTTTTATCATTTCCACACTGCCGGTAAACAGGTTTACACTGCAGCAGTCAAGGCTTATACAATATTCCCTGCCGCCTTTACTTATAAGTCCTGCGTTTATTATTTCAACCGCCGATTTCATTTCAAAACCGCCGCGCACCAGCTTTTCAAAAGTTCTGACCGCTTTACTGCTTTCACAGGAGGCTTCTTCCCCGCTACCCATTCCGTCACATATTACAAGGTAAAGTATTCCACCTGATGTGAAAGAATATGCACTGTCACCCGAAGAAGCTTCGCCGGGTTTATCCATTGTTGCTACTGCGTTTTCATAATCAAACTTTTCACTTTCGTAGAGATATATCGTAAAGGCGTCCTTTTCAGCTATTTCCGCCGTTATTTTCATTTTTCGTTCCGTTATATCGCCCACAAGCTCGGTTACATCAAACATAATTTCTTTATCGGTTTTTATTACAACCTCCATAATGCCAAGCTCGTTTTTTACAGTGCTTATTTCGGCATTTTTTATTCCCTTATCGGCAAGGCTTCTGCCTATATCCGATGACATCGTTTCATATCCTATCCCGATATTTTCAATTCTTTTTTCACAAAGCGTGGCAAGGTCTGATATTTTGTTCCACTGAGCCGTAACGCAGGAAATACTGTCTTTTGTGCGTTTTGCCAGAATGTCTTCTCTGCGGTAAATATCGTGCAGGGTTATTGCCGTACTAATAAGCAAATCGCCTTTTACACATTTTCGTGATACAATTTCGTGAAGACGTTTTTCATCGCCGTCATAAAGAGCCTGAATTATTGCCGCAAAAAGCTTGGATGTTCCTTTAAAGTTTTTTGACCAGCAATATTTGTTAAGACTGCATTTATCACACACCTTGTACATAAGTCTGTCGCAGAGTACCATTGCTTTGTCTTCCGCCGGTGGATGTGCCTCCGGCTCAAACGCCGCCGTCATTCCTTCAAGAATATTCCGTATGCTTTTCATACAAAGAAGTGTCTGCGATTTTACACGAAGCATATATCCTTTTGCCGGGTTATAGGTTTCGGATTTTATACTGAATTTTTCAATGAATTTGAGCGTTTTATCCGGTGTAAAAAGAAATGCCGTGCCCGCAATAAGTATTTCTACAACATTTATAAGAACTATTATTGACGAATTGTAATATGCCGCAAATACAGCATTTGATACAACCGCTGCCGCTACAACGCCTACCTTGCCGAAAAGGTTTGTTATGCCGGCAATAAGACCTACAAACGCATATACTCCCACAAGTGCAGGGGCGTCCCCCTGCGACATTCCCGCAATTATTCCAAGTGCCGCACCAACTGCACCCGAAATTGCAATACCGCCTTTATATGCACTAAAAAGAATAATATACATACTGAGTATATTTGCAAGCTTTATCCCGAAAATTTCCGCACCCTGAAGCCCTGCAAGAGCGGCTCCCGTCATTATTGCTATTGCAATACTTTCATCCTCGGAAAAGACTTGTCCTTTTCTTTCAATTACATTTTTAGATTTTGTAAACAGAATACACATTCCCCATACCGCCGCTGATTCAAACAGGCATATCATAAAATTGTATATGGGAAAACTTGACATAAACGCCGCCGTAATACCAACCGCAAGATTGACTCCCGCCGCCGTCATTGGAATAAAATCATCTTCTTTTCTGCGGGATTCCGGCACCACTTTTGTCGCCGCAAAAAAAAGCAGTATGGCAGCTATGTATTTTAGTTTAAGCATCCCCATTTTCATAAAAAGACTGCCAATAATGCAAGAAGCCATTACAACAAAAGATGATTCCATACCGCTGCAGGATGCGTACCAGGCAAGTCCCATTGGTGCCATTATGCCAAGCAGAGTTCCTCTTGATATAAGAAGCCCTATAATTCCGGCTGCCGCAGTACCGTTTTTAATAATAGATTTTACAAATCCTTCTGCATCAGCATTCTCCGTTATTCTCTTATAAGTTATTATTTCGGGTATTTTCATTTCCTTTCCCCCTTATCATTTGTTAATACTACTATACTACAACAAATATAAGAAAAAATGTAAAAATATGGAAATTTTAAAATTTTTCTTATATTAATGTTATTTTTGAAGAAATTTAGGTATATTATTTATGAAAAATGAAAATTGCATTTGAGCTTGAGCGAGTAAACGAGAGAAAAACGAAGAAAAACGAAGTTTGTGATTTACAGATTAAAATAATTCAAAAAAAGTATTGACAATTTTGTTTTAATGTATTATAATGATGTAGTCACTTTGATTGGCAGCTAAATATTTACAATAAAACGGAGGGAATCGATATGTCAACTTTTATGGCAAAAGCTAGCGAAATAGATAGAAAATGGTATATCATTAACGCTGAAGGCAAATCTTTAGGTAGAGTAGCTGTTGCTGCAGCTAACATTCTTCGCGGAAAACATCTTCCTACTTTCACACCGAACGTAGATTGCGGAGACCATGTTATCATTCTTAATGCAGAAAAAGCTGTTCTCACAGGTAAAAAACTTACAGACAAATATTACTACAGACACACAGGTTGGATTGGCGGATTAAAAGCTGTTCAGGCTAAAGATATGATGGCAAACAACCCGGAAAAAGCAATCATGTTAGCTGTTGAAGGAATGCTTCCTCACACAACTCTTGGAAGAAAAGCTTTAACAAGACTCAGAGTATATCGCGGCGGCGAACATAACCACAGTGCTCAGAAACCTGAAGTGTGGTCTATGGATATTAAATAAGGAGGAGGAAGAGTAAATGGCAGCAAAAAAGGCAGCAGTTCAGTACTACGGTACAGGCAGAAGAAAAAAATCAGTAGCAAGAGTACGTCTTGTTCCCGGTAAAGGTAATATAACAATCAACGACAGAACTATTGATGATTATTTCGGACTTGAAACATTAAAAGTTATCGTTAAACAGCCTCTCGTTGCAACAGAAACAGAAGGTAAATTTGACGTTATCTGTAAAGTTGCAGGTGGTGGATTCACAGGCCAGGCAGGCGCTTTAAGACACGGTATCGCAAGAGCACTTCTTAATGTTGATGAAGAAAGCTACAGAGGTACATTAAAAGCAGCCGGTTACTTAACTCGTGACCCGCGTATGAAAGAAAGAAAGAAATACGGTCTCAAAGGCGCAAGAAAAGCACCACAGTTCTCCAAGAGATAATTACATTATCTATTATATCCCACAACGAAAGTTGTGGGATTTTTGTTTGTCCAATCATTTCCAGATGAGCAAGTTCATAGGTGCCGATATAAATGGGCGTATATTATTGAATTTTTTTGTAAAAAGATTGGACATTTTGTTATTTTTATGTTAGAATAGAAATATAATAAGAATTCAGGGGGAATGAAATATGCACGAAATGGTAGAAAGCTTCTTAACTCAAAAAAAATCCGAAGAGGCCGTAAGAAAAAACAAACACTTAATTGACCTTGGGTTATACGAGAAAGTATATTCCAATTCAACAGCCTATTCCGACGAGTTTCCCTACCCCGAAGAAGACGAAAAGGGTGCAATAATCAATTACTATAAAAAAGTGGCAATTGATATTACCGACGAAGAATATGCTGAAATCAAAAAACATTCATTTAATTATTCACCACACAAAAATATCGTTGCTCTTGTGCTTACTGTTATCGCATGGATAATTTACGGTGTTGGATTTATCGGCGGATTTATTATTGCAGGCGAAGCTGCCGCTGCTCTTACCTATTGGTTTGGTGCACTTATAAGCGGAACTGTATTCCTTGGATTTGCCGAAATAATCAAGTTATTGAATGACATTAAAAATAAATAAGATAAAAAAATATAAATCCGCAAACATTAAGTTTGCGGATTTTTTTGTAATAAATAATAGACATTTTATAAAATATATGATATAATAATTTTGCTACACAGTTTAATATATTTCGGGTCAGGTTTGCATAAGTTAAAAATGCAAGCTTTGATTGTCATATCCTGATCTGATATGTACTGTGTAGCAACGGTAATTAAAGCTGCGTTTTTTTGCGTGGCTTTATGCCACGCATTTTTATTTTAAGGAGGATTTTATTATGCACCCTATTGTTGAAGAATTTTTACAAAAAAAGCAGGAGGAAAAAAGAAAAAAGTTTGAAGAAGAAAAAGCAAAAACTTTAATGGATTTAGAGATATGCGAAAGGGTATATGCAGATAAAACTACATATTCAATCGACTTCCCTTATGCCGAATATGATGATTCCGGCAATGTAATTAATTATTACAAAAAAGCACCCATTGAAGTAACTGACGAGGAATATACTGAAATACTAAAACACACAAATAACAGCACTACTGTCGACAGCAGTATTGCAATAGCCTTAAGAGCCATTGCGTTTATCATATATTTAGGTGGTTTTATTGCAGGAATTGTTTTAGGAAATGTTGAAGTAGTAAAAGGTACTTACTATCATTATACTGACACCGAATTTTCTCTGGCTATTGCTTTTGTTTATTGGTGCGCCGCTTTCATAAGCGGAACAATGTTTCTTGGTTTTGCTGAAATAATCAAATTATTGAATGACATTAAAAATAAGTAAAGAAGAAAAAGAGCTGCTACTGCAGCTCTTTTTTCATATATATATGAGGTATTCCTGCTTCGGGATAATAGTCACCTTCGGGAACAAACCCAAGTTTTTTATAAAATCCTTCGGCGCTGTCCATTGCGCTAAGTTCAACTGCCGAAAATCCGCTTTCTTTTGCATATGTAAAAAGATATTCCAACAGGATTTTTCCCATTCCTTTGCCGCGGAGGTCTTTTCTTACGGCTATTCTGCCGATATGAAGAAGTCCTTCCCCTACGCCTTGTGCACGAAGACAGGCAATAACTTCATCATTTTCGTACATACCAAAATGGATATGTTCTTTTTCCTTGCCGTCAAGCTCATCAGCTTCGGGCACGTTTTTTTCAACTATAAACACTTCCTTGCGAAGTGCCATAATTTCGTCTGTTGCATCATTAAATATTTTGAATTCCATATTATTCATCAAGCATCTTAAGCAGCTCGCTTACGATATCTGTTTCCTTTACTTTTTTTATTATTTCACCTTTTTTGAATAAAAGACCCTCGTTTTTACCGCAGGCAACACCAAAATCGGCTTCTCTTGCCTCGCCCGGTCCGTTTACCGCACATCCCATAACCGCAATTGTTATGTTCTTATTTATTCCCGCAGTTTTATCCGCAACCTCATCGGCAATTGCCGCAAGATTTACATTGCATCTGCCGCAGGTCGGGCAAGATACGATTTCCACCCCTTTATCAATGAGTTTAAGTGATTTCAAAATCTGTTTGGCTGCTTTTATTTCTTCGAGTGGCAAACCTGTAAGCGACACCCTTATTGTATCTCCAAGACCCATTGAAAGCATTGCGCCGATACCAACTGCCGATTTTACTACGCCCGCATAATTCCCACCGGCTTCCGTAACACCTAAATGAAGCGGTATATCCGATTTTTCGGCAAATAGTTTATATGCCGCAATTGTATCGTTTACATCCGATGTTTTAAGCGAAATTACAATATCATCAAAGCTCTGATTTTTAAGCATTTCAATATGCCCCATAGCACTTTCAACAATAGCTTCGGGACAAGGCGAGCCATATTTTTTGAGCAGCTCTTTTTCAAGAGAGCCGCCGTTTACACCTATTCTTATCGGCACTCCCCTTTCTTTTGCAAGGGTTGCAACTGTTTTTACGTTTTCTTCACCGCCGATGTTACCGGGATTAAGCCTTATTTTATCTGCACCGCTTTTTATTGCGGCAACTGCAAGTCTGTAATCAAAATGAATATCTGCAACAAGCGGTATTTTTATCTGTTTTTTAATATCGGAAATAGCAACCGCATCTGTCATATCTGCAACGGCTACCCTTACAATTTCGCATCCGAGACACTCAAGTGCGTTTATCTGCGCTACTGTTGCGGCTACGTCGTGCGTTTTTGTGTTTGTCATACTCTGCACCGCAATTTTATTTCCGCCGCCTATGATTACGTCACCTATACGAACAATTTTTGTTTCGTTTCTTGTAAACATTTTATCTACCCCTTTGGAAGAAACAGTTTATATATGTCACTTGATGTTACAAACACCATCAATATCAACAGAAGTATGAGCCCGATAAAATGGACCATTCCTTCTTTTTCCGGCGGGATTGGTTTACGGCGAATCATTTCTATAAGCAGGAAGAATATTCTGCCGCCGTCAAGTGCCGGAAACGGAATTAAGTTAAACAGTCCTACGTTTACGGAAAGAAGGGCAAATATATTGAAAAGACTTAAAGCTCCTGCTGATGCCGCCTGACCGATTACCGTACTTGCACCTACCGGACCCGACATATCGGAAATTCCAACCTTACCGGTTATAAGCATCATAAGGGAATAAATAACAAGACGCATGGTGAAAAAGGTTTCCATAACACCATATTTTATTGCGCCGAAAAAGCCTACCTTTTCATACTGCGGACTGAAGCCTATAAGGTATCTGCCGTCAGAATAAACGGGGTTTACGGTAACATCTTTATACTCGCCGCCGCGTTTTATTGTGAGATTGATGGGGCTTCCGTCCGATTCCATTGAAATAACAAACGACAAATCTTTGTAGTAGTACATTCTTTTGCCGTTGAATGACACAATTTCGTCGCCCGGCTGAAGAATTTCCACTGTTGATGTGCCTTTTGCCTCATCAATAAATTCACCTATTTTTAGCGTTGGGAATTCCGGTGTATTCATATATATT
>JAZRHB010000068.1:0-59286 GCA_045644605.1 Clostridia bacterium | reverse complement strand
ATAGGAGACGGAATAAAAGTGGCAAATGCACTTCGCCATCTTGACGATACCCTTGATGAAATGACGGGCGATATGGCGGCGGATGTAATCCCCGAAATAAGCGATGTTATGAAAGAAGGGCTTGCAATAATAGACAGTATTGCAATAAACGATAAAATAGCTTGTCCCTGTGGTAAATGCGAGCTTACACTCCGTCTTTGCAGAACAGGTGTGACGATAAGCTGCGGCGCGTGTGGCGCAAGCGAATTTATAAAAATCGAAAATCAGGACGATATCAGGAATTTCAAACTTAGAAAATCCATAAAGTTAATATAGAGAGTAGGGATAAAATGCCGATTAAAATTCAAAACGATTTGCCTGCAAAAAAGGTGCTTACAAACGAAAACATATTTGTAATGACACACGCAAGGGCAATGAAACAGGACATCCGTCCACTTAAAATCTTAATACTTAATCTTATGCCTACAAAGGTTGTTACGGAAACACAGCTGCTGCGTATGCTCAGCAACACGCCGCTGCAGGTGGAAATTGACCTTATCCATATGGCAACGCACGAGTCAAAAAACACGTCAAAGGAACATCTTCTTTCGTTTTATAAAACCTTTGACGAGGTCAGAGATAATAAATATGACGGTATGATAATAACGGGTGCGCCCGTTGAAAATATGGAATTTGAAGATGTGGATTACTGGCCCGAACTTACTGAAATAATGGACTGGACAGTAAAAAACGTTACAAGTACATTCCATATCTGCTGGGCGGCTCAGGCGGCAATGTATTATCATTACGGTGTGCCGAAATATCCGCTTGAAAAGAAAATGTTCGGTATTTTTGAACATAAGGTTGTAAGAAAAAATACCAAGCTTTTAAGAGGATATAATGATACATTTCTGGCACCACACTCAAGACATACCGAGGTGCGTCGTGAGGATATAGAAAAAGTGCCGGAGCTTTCCATTCAGGCGGAAAGTGATATGGCGGGTGTATATATTGTAACCACAAAAGGCGGCAAACAGATTTTTGTTACAGGTCATGCGGAATATGATGCGGAAACTCTGCATCTTGAATATATGCGTGACGTGGATAAAGGGCTTGATATTGATATCCCTTACAACTATTATCCGAATAACAAGCCAACCAAAAATCCGCCTGTAACGTGGCGTGCGCACGCACACCTGCTTTATACCAACTGGCTCAACTATTTCGTATATCAGGAAACTCCGTACGATATTAATAAAATCAAATAAGGTGATTTTATGTTTGTTGATTTACATTGCGATACAATATTTCTGCCCCATCAGCTTGAGGGGCAGTTTTCTCTTGAAAAGGCATATAATATGGGCGGCGGCGTGCAGGTGTTTGCCTGCTGCACCGCAATGACGGATACGAAAAATCCGTTTGAGGATGTAAAAAACGTGATTACACGTTTTAAAAATGCGGTAGCGGAAGACGGGCGAATTGAAATTGTATATAATCTTTTCGATGCAAAAAAAATTGCCGCATCGGGTAAGGTAGCGGCAGTTTTGCATCTTGAAGGATGCGACTGTCTTGAAGGTAGCCTTGCGAATATGGAGTTCTTTTATGAACTTGGCGTACGCAGTGCATCACTTACCTGGAACGGCGAAAATGCACTTGCATCGGGATGCGGTTCGATGGGCGGACTAAAACCGTTTGGAAAAGAAGTTCTGGCGTTTCTTGAAAATAATCATATGATTGTGGATGCGGCGCATCTTAACGACGAAAGCTTCTGGGATGTATTGAAAACGGCAAAAGGCCCTGTAGTTTCAAGCCATTCCTGTGCACGTACGATTTGTAATAATGAACGCAATTTAACCGAAGATATGTTTCGTGCAATAACCCTCACGGGCGGCGGCGTCGGAATAAACTTTTATCCGCTTTTTCTTACGGGAACAAAGGATGCCGATATAACGGACGTTCTTCGGCATATAGATTATTTTCTAAATCTGTCGGCGGGAAAGGGCGTGGGACTGGGCAGTGATTTTGACGGTATTGAATGGTCGCCTAAGGGACTTTCGGGAACGGGGGATTTAATAAATCTTAAAACTCTGCTTGAAAAAGAATACGGAAAAATGCAAACCGAAATGGTAATGCATAAAAATATGATTGATATAATAAGTAAAATATGAAAAGCACCCAATGGGTGCTTTTTTCATCCGTCTGTTTTTGAAAGTAAAATTACTGCGCCAAGTATAAGAATAATACCGCAGGCAGGTAAAAATGCCAATCTTTCGCCAAGCAGTGTTATACTGAAAAGACAGGCGGACATCGGCTCCACAATACCCATTGCCGATGCCGTGCCTACAGGAAGCTCACGTAGGGCAAAAGTGTATAATAAATAGGGGAGAACGGCTGTAAAAACACCAAGCCCCAGCATAAGCGGAATAATTTTAATTGGGTCTGCCATTGTAAACTGAATTATATGCACAGGATTTGATGCCGCAAGAGCAAGGGCGCCCATAAAAATAAAACAGTACAGTGTTGCGGAAAGGGGACGGCACCCACGGCGCATCTGCAGTTTTGTAAATATGTTGTATGCACTGTAGGAAATGCCCGACATAAGCCCGAGTAAAATACCCCAAAAATTAAAGCTTCCGCCGCCGATAATGCCCGAAACAAGCACGCATCCGATAAGCATCAATATTACTGCAATAAGCTTTTTCGGCGTAAGCTTTTCGCCAAGAAATGCTACCGAATATGCCATAACAAAAATTGGCGCGGTGTACATAAGCACAACGGCGGTGGAAACGCCTGATGCCTGCATAGATGCAAAATAGCAGCTTGCCGTACCGAATATACCGATACCGCTTAAAGCAAAAAGAACAAGTTCGGATATACTTATTTTAAATATACTTCTGCCACGGATAAGGGCGTAAAGGAAAAAACAAATTGCCGCAACACCACCGCGCATGGCGGTCATCTGCAAAGGTGAAAATCCAAACGGCGAAAGCGCATTAACAAAAAGCCCCGATGTGCCCCATAATATCCCTGTCAGTACTATGTATATAAAAGCTTTAGTTTTCATAATTCCTCCAAAGGTTACAAATATCCGCAAAATATTATATCACTAATAAAATAAGAATTCAATTATTAAATAAAAAAGACATCCGATAGGATGTCTTTAATCCAAAATGTTTTCGTATGATACATTTAATATTTGTTTGAGAGCTTTTAATTCGTCGGGATATAGATGTCTTTGACCTACTTCAATTTTAGCCAAAGCACTGCGTGTAATGTCGCATCCCGAAACCTGTAATTTAGCTGCTAAATGCTCTTGGGTAAGCTTATGAGCCTTTCTTAATTTTCTTATGTTTTCTCCTAAGTGTCTTTCGTAATTTATGTCCATAAATTCCTCTAGAATGTCTTTTTGCTAATCTTCTTTAATGTTTTCCAAAGCTACCCTTACAGCTTCAACAACAAAAGCTGTAAAAGTGCAATTCTTTCCTTTAATTGCTTTTTCAACATCTTCAATTACGTTGTTTGGAAATCTTATACATTTATTTGTTGTAGGTGGAACGGACGGAATTTTAAATTTTTTCATACAATCACCTCTGCAATACAATTATATGTAAATAAATACAATATGTATGCATTGCGAATGTATTGCAACTGAAAAAGCGATGTGATATAATAAATAAAAAATATATTTGTGGGGGAGCAATTATGGCTGAATTTTGTCTGGAGTGTTTAAATAGAATAAATGAAACTAACGAGCCTGCCATAAAATACATTATGTCAGAGGAATTAAATTTGTGTGAGGGATGTGGGCAGTGGAAACGCACAGTTAGTATGTACCGTTTATCATATTGGTTGTGGAAATTAAGATTTATTATTGCTCCGTTTAAATTTATTGGAATTACAATTTATATAATTATTAAATTGCCGTGGGTTTTATGGCAGATTCATAAAGAAAAAAATAAAAAAGACATCCGATTGGGTGTCTTTTTATTTCTGGAGGAGAGGAAGGGATTTTATCGCGCAGCAAGCTGCTTGGAGAAATGTCGCAAAAGTCCACTGGACTTTCGCTCTGTCGCTCGCTTTGCTTGCTCCCATTTCTGGTTCGAATCCCAATAAAACAAAAAAACAGATACCCAAACGGGTATCTGCTTTTTCTGGAGGAGAGGAAGGGATTCGAACCCTCGAATGGGTATTAGCCATTACACGATTTCCAATCGTGCGCCTTCAACCAACTCAGCCACCTCTCCGCGTTGCTTTCAGTTGTTAATTCTACCACAAAAATTAACCATTGTCAATAGATTTGTCAATAGATTTCTTTATTTTTTAAGTTTTTACTTGACAAACACTAAAAAAAAGTATATAATACTATCTTGTGGCGTTGAACATCGGGGTTTGGCGCAGTTTGGTAGCGCGCATGGTTTGGGACCATGAGGCCGCGGGTTCGAATCCCTCAACCCCGACCACTAAAAAGACAGATACCCTTTCGGGTATCTGTCTTTTGTCTTGTATTCGAACACTTGGAAGATGTAATATTGCAAAGATTGTAAATATGTGCTATAATTACAATTATACAACATTTTAAGGAGAAAGATATGGACGAGCTTATTAAAAAAATTAATGCTTTAGCTAAAAAATCAAAAGAAGAAGGGCTTACTGAAGAAGAAAAAGCAGAGCAGGCAAAATTAAGGCAGGAATATTTAAGAATGTTCCGTCAGGGAATGGAAAACACAATGAGCACCGTTTACATTATGGATAAAGACGGAAACAAACGTAAGGTTGAAAAGAAATCGGTTAAAAAAGTATAAGACCACTCATAAGTGGTCTTTTTTTATCCTTTTAAAAATTTTATAACGGAAAACCCTGCCGTCATTCCGTCGTGTACGGCTTTTGCTATCTGAAGTATTCCCCCTGTGCAATCGCCTGCGGCGAAAATTCCGGGAATGTTGGTTGCCATATTTTCATCTGTGGCAACGGCACTTCCGTTTGTAACCGCGCCTATTTTCTTTGCAATATCTGCGCCGCCTGCTGTGCCGAGCGCAATAAAAAGCCCCGATATATCAAGTGCTGAATTATCCTCAAAAACAACCTTTTCCAGAACGGCACTTCCCGATACTGCCTTTATTTTTGATATATTTACATTTATTCCGTCGGGTGCGGAAACATCATTCCCGTCCGTAAGAAGTGTTACGGAAGATGCAAACGGCACAAGAACCGATGCTTCGTGTATGGCATATTCGCCGCTGCCGAGCACGGCAACGTCTTTCCCGCGGAAGAAAAATCCGTCACATACGGCGCAGTAGCTTATACCGCTGCCTTCAAATTTTTCAAGATTTTCTATTTTCGGTTTATTTCTTGATGCGCCTGTTGCAATAATAACGCTGTCGGCAGTATATTCGTTTGCCGTTGTTTTAACCTTGAACTTATCCTCAAATGAAATCCCGACAACCTCATCGGTTACTACCCTTGCACCAACATTTTTTGCCTGCGCAAGTCCTGCGGCATACAGCTCTTTTCCCGAAATGCCGTTTTCAAATCCGTAATAATTTTCAATTTTTTCGGCTTTTTCAAGTGCACGCGCGCCGTTTTCTATAATAATTGTATCTATTCCTACCCTTGCAGTATAAAGTGCGGCAGATGTGCCCGCAGGCCCGCCGCCTATAATAATAACGTTTTTTGACATAAAATATCGCCTCATTTCTTTTTATAAGTATAACATTTTATGCTTATTTTTGTCAATTATATTGACAAAAATGTAAGGATACAGTATAATTGATAAGTCGATTAACTATTAATCAATTAACTTTAAGGGGTGAGCGCATGGCACTGACCTATTTTGAGATTATTGACAGAATGAATAAACTCAACATTATTCACAGAATGAACATCCAGACCGAGGCCTATAAAAACGGGCTTTATCTTGGGCAATTGCCTATTCTTGAATATATAAGAAAGAATAATAAATGTACCCAACGCGAGCTGGCAAATTTTCTTAAAATTTCTCCGCCAAGCATTGCAACAAGTGTAAAGCGGATGCAAAAAGCGGGTCTTATTGAAAAGGAAACCGATGAAACTGACCAGCGATACAGCAGGCTTTCCATTACAAAAAAGGGCATTGAAATATCAGAAAAATGCCGCACGCAGTACGACCAAATTGATGCACAGCTTTTTGCGGGGTTCAGCGAAAAAGAGTGTGAGACGTTGTATGATTTCTTCGGTAGAATGATTAAAAATATTTCAAAAGATGCAGAGGATATTTCGTTTATGTCACTTGTTGAGGAAGCGAAAAAGCTCAGCGCAATACAAATAAAGGAGGATGAGGAGCTTGATTAAAAAACTTTTTTCCTGCGTAAGAGAATATAAAAAACCCAGCATAATTACAATTCTTCTCATTATGCTTGAGGTAATTATAGAATGTATTATTCCGTTTATTACGGCAAGTCTTGTAAATCAGATTAAAGCCGGAATAGAAATTAAAGCACTTCTTATAACGGGAATATCGCTTGTGCTTATGGCTCTTGTTTCACTTGCCTGCGGCGGCATAGCGGGATACACAAGTGCAAAGGCATCGGCAGGCTTTGCCAAAAACCTGCGTCACGATATTTTCAATAAAATTCAGGACTATTCGTTTGAAAATATTGATAAATTTGCATCATCATCGCTTGTAACACGACTTACAACAGACATAACTCATGTGCAGATGTCGTATATGATGCTTATAAGAATTGCGGTGCGCTCACCGTTTATGTTTATTTTTGCAATTTTAATGGCATATATTATGGGCGGTGCGCTTGCCACCTCGTTTGTGGTTGTAGTACCCGTGCTTGGCTTTGGACTTTTTCTTGTAAGCCGCAAGGCGATGCCTACATTCCGCAAGGTATTTAAAAAATACGATAAACTTAACGAATCGGTTGAAGAAAACATCCGTGGTATGCGTGTTGTAAAAGGTTTTTCGCGTGAACAGTACGAAACCGAAAAATTCTATAAAGCGGCGGACGAAATCCGCAGTAACTTTACAAAAGCGGAACGAATTGTTGCCTGCAACACACCTATTATGCAGATTTGTCTGTATTTCAATATGATATTTGTACTTACCGTAGGTTCAAATCTTGTAATCACAAGTATGGGTTCGAGCCTTGATGTAGGACAGATTTCCGCAATGCTTACGTACGGTATGCAGATACTTATGTCTCTTATGATGATTTCAATGGTGTACGTTATGATTACAATATCTTTTGAATCAATGAAACGTATTGTTGAGGTGCTTGACGAAACTCCAACACTTACAAATCCCGAAAAACCGGTTATGGAAATTCCTGACGGCAGCATTGATTTTAAGGATGTAAGCTTTAAATATTCGGCAAAATCAAAGAACTATTCGCTTGAAGGAGTTAACCTGCACATTGATTCGGGAATGACCGTCGGCATCATAGGCGGTACAGGCTCAAGTAAATCAACTCTTGTTCAGCTTATCCCACGTCTTTATGATGTGTCGGTAGGCTCGGTATGTGTGGGCGGACGCGATGTACGCGAATATGACCTTGAAAATCTTCGTGACAGCGTTGCAATGGTGCTTCAGAAAAATCAACTGTTTTCGGGCACAATAAAAGAAAACTTGCGCTGGGGTAATGAAAATGCGACCGACGAAGAAATTATATATGCCGCAAAGCTTGCACAGGCGGATGAGTTTGTTTCTTCCTTCCCCGAAGGATATGACACCTATATTGAACAGGGCGGCTCTAATGTATCGGGTGGGCAGAAACAGCGCCTTTGCATTGCCCGTGCGCTTCTTAAAAAACCGAAAATTCTTATTCTTGACGATTCTACCTCTGCGGTTGATACAAGAACGGATGCGCTTATCCGTCAGGGATTTAAAGAGTTTATTCCCGAAACAACAAAAATTATTATTGCACAGCGAATTTCATCCGTACAGGATGCGGATATGATTATTGTTATGGACGGAGGGAAAATTTCGGCGGCAGGTAACCACGAAAAGCTTATGGCAGAAAGTGAAATCTACTGCGAAATTTATCAGCAGCAGACAATGGGAGGTGGCGAAAGTGAAACAGATGAATAATCGTATGCCTATGGGAAAACGCGGCCACGGCCCTATGGGAGGACGTCCTCCAATGCCGAAGGGCAGCCTTAAAAGGCTGTTACAACTGCTTATAAAATCCTATCCGGTGCTTATTCCCATTGCAGTATTCTGTATTATATTTTGTGCGGTAACGTCTGCAATGCCGGCAATTTTCCTGCAGCAGATAATGGCAGATATAGGCATATGGATGCCTACAGGCAACTGGGCAGAGGCAAGCAAGGTGATACTTCCGAAAATTGCTATTTTAGCATCGTTTTATGTTGTTTCGCTCATTGCAATTGTTGCACATACACAGCTTATGGCATATATTACCCAGGGCTTTCTGCATAAACTGCGTTGCAAAATGTTTGCAAAAATGCAGACCTTGCCGATTAAATATTTTGACACAAGCAAACACGGCGATATTATGAGCCGTTACACCAACGATATTGACTCGCTTCGCCAGATGGTTTCACAGTCGCTTCCGTCAATACTGCAGACAGGCGTTGTAATTGTAACGGTATTCTGCATTATGGTGTATTACAGCTTCTGGATGACACTTGTGGTTCTTCTCGGAGTTGCCGCAATTTCGTTTGTAACAAAAAAAGTCGGCGGCGGCAGTGCAAAATATTTCATCCGTCAGCAGAAATCTCTTGGAAAAACCGAAGGGTTTATTCAGGAAATGATGAGCGGACAAAAGGTTATTAAAGTGTTCAACCACGAGGCTCAATGCCGCGAGGGTTTTGATACCGTAAATGAAGAGCTGTTTCAGGATAATTTCAAAGCGCACGCATATGCCAATATTCTTGGTCCGATTATTATGAATATCGGTAATATCCTTTACGTGCTTATTGCAATAGTCGGCGGAGTCATTCTTCTTACAAAAGTGCCGAACATCGGTGTAAGCTCAATTATTACGGGGACAATCGGCGTTCTTACAATTGACGTTCTTATTCCGTTTCTTAATATGGCAAAACAGTTTACGGGTAACTTCAACCAGGTTTCGCAGCAGATTAACTCTATTGCAATGGCAATAGCGGGGGCACAGCGCGTATTTGACCTTATTGACGAAACCGAAGAAGAAGACGAAGGTTATGTAACTCTTGTGAATGCCGAAATTGACGAAAACGGAAATATTAAAGAAACCGATAAGCATACAGGACAATGGGCATGGAAGCATCCGCATCACGATGGAAGTATTACCTATACACCGCTTGCGGGCGATGTGCGTATGTTTGACGTGGATTTTGCATATGAAGAGGGTAAAACAATCCTTCATAATATTGACCTTTATGCAAAGCCCGGTCAGAAGGTTGCATTTGTCGGTGCAACGGGTGCAGGAAAAACCACAATCACAAATCTTATCAACAGATTTTATGATATTGAAGACGGCAAGATAAGATACGACGGAATAAACATAAATAAAATCCGAAAATCCGACCTTCGCCGTTCGCTCGGACTTGTTCTTCAGGACACAAATCTGTTTACAGGCAGTGTTATGGAAAATATCCGCTACGGAAAGCTTGATGCAACCGATGAAGAATGTATAGCGGCGGCAAAGCTTTCGGGCGCAGACGATTTTATAACCCGTCTCCCCGAAGGATATGATACTATGCTCGAAAATAACGGCGAAAACTTATCGCAGGGTCAGCGCCAACTTCTTTCAATTGCACGAGCGGCAGTTGCCGACCCGCCGGTTATGATTCTTGACGAAGCCACATCATCCATTGATACAAGAACCGAGCAGATTGTTCAGCGCGGTATGGATAAGCTTATGGAAGGAAGAACTGTATTTGTAATTGCACACAGACTTTCAACTGTTAAGAATTCCGACGTTATTATGGTGCTTAACTATGGCCGAATTATTGAGCGAGGCAGTCACGATGAGCTTATTGCCCAGAAAGGTCAGTATTATCAGCTGTATACAGGCGCATTTGAATTATCTTGACGATTGAATTAAAAAGCGCCGACCGCGCAGAAGCACTAACGAAACTGGATAATGCAAACTAAAAGATAGAAAATATTTATGTAGAAATCCGCATTAAATGCGGATTTCTTTTTGTATTAAAGCTTCTGCACTTCGGGCAACCTTCGCCTCTCGCGGTACCTATGTACAGCTTCGGGACTTAAGTTTGCCCAATCGGCATCATTTTACTTCAATCGTGGAAAGGCAGGCAAAAATTTTAAAAAAGGTATTGACAAATAAAAAATAAGCGAGTATAATGATAGTAATTTGAATATCACAAAACAACTATGACGAAGACGGTCGGAGTGTGAAACCTAAAGAGAGTTGGCGGTTGGTGCAAGCCAATGGGGAAGCTTTCCAATGACCCATCACTTCTGAGTTGGAGGACCGAAAAGCGAGAAGCCAAGTAGACTCCTTCCGTAAAGCTGCGTTAAAGCAAGGGCTTGATAGAGCCTGGTAAGTGGCGAATTTTTATATTCGCAATTTGAGTGGTACCGCGAGTTGATTACAACCCGTCTCAAAATTTGAGGCGGGTTTTTTGTTTTATTCAAATCCGTGTCGGCGTAAAAATACGCGGCGGAAAAGAAAGGAGCAAAAAATATGGACTACAATTTGAAAGAGGTTGCAGGAAGAATCAAAGACCTGCGCGAAGCAAAAGGCTATACTCCCGAAGAGCTTGCAAAACTTACGGGAGTATCGGTAGAGGACTACAAAGTTCTTGAAGAAGGCGAAACGGATTTTACATTCACATTCATTTACAAATGCGCCAAAGCGTGCGGTGTTGAAGTTGTTGACCTTCTTGAAGGAACAAGCACAACCCTTACAGCCTTTAACATCACCAGAAAAGGCGAAGGTATCAAAATTCTTAAAAAACAGGGCGCTGTTTATAACAACCTTGCACCAAAATTCAAAGGCAAGCTTGCAGAACCGTTTCTTGTTAAATTCCCTTATATCGAAGAAGAACAGAATGCACCTATTAAGCTTGCATCTCATAACGGTCAGGAATTTGACGTTATTGTTAAAGGTTCACTCAAAGTACAGATAGGTAATCATGTTGATATCCTTAACGAAGGAGATTCAATTTTCTATAACAGTATCATCCCACACGGAATGATTGCCGCAAGTGAAGACGGATGTGAATTCCACGCCGTTGTACTTAATCCGCAGGACGGACATTTCAGCGAAGAATATCCCGAAACACCGTATGTTGTGGAAAAAGTGAAACTGGCTGAGAAGAAAACATCAAAAACAGTTGCGGATGATTTTATCACATCAACATATGATGAAAATGGCGTATTTAACGGAATTACATTTAAAAATGATGATAAGTTCAATTTTGCATTTGATTGCGTAGACGCTATTGCAAAGAAAACACCCGATAAAACTGCTATGCTGTGGGTTGCAAACGATAAAACCGACCGCCGATTTACATTCAGCGATATGAAAAAATATTCTGCAAAAACAGCAAACTATTTTGAATCGCTCGGAATCAAAAAAGGCGACACGGTTATGCTTGTGCTCAAACGTCATTACCAGTTCTGGTTCTGTATGCTTGCACTTCATAAAATCGGTGCAATTGCAATTCCTGCAACAAATCAGCTTGTTGAACACGATTTTGAATACAGATACAAAGCGGCAGGCGTAAAAGCAATTGTATGTACTGCTGATGGCGATGTTTCTGCCGAAGCGGAAAAAGCGGCAGCAGCATTCCCGGATATGCTTAAAATCCTTGTTGGCGGCGAAAAAGAAGGCTGGTACAATTACAATGTTGAAATGGAACGTTTCAGCACTCATTTTGATCGTGCCGAAAATACTCCGTGCGGAAATGATCCGATGCTTATGCTGTTCACCTCCGGTACAACAGGATATCCGCGTATCGCAACACATTCATATAAATATGCACTCGGTCATTATCCGACTGCAAAACACTGGCACAACGTAAATCCGGACGGACTTCATTTCACAATTTCTGATACTGGTTGGGGTAAAGCACTCTGGGGTAAGCTTTACGGTCAGTGGCTTTGCGAAGCGGGAGTTTTCACATACGATTTCGACCGCTTCCATCCGGATGATATTCTGCCGCTCTTTAAGAAATATAATATCACAACATTCTGTGCACCGCCTACAATGTATCGTTTCTTCATAAAAGAAGATTTGTCAAAATACGACCTTTCTTCTATTGAATATGCAACAACTGCGGGCGAAGCACTTAACCCCGAAGTTTATAATCAGTTCTATAAAGCAACGGGACTTAAAATTATGGAAGGCTTCGGACAGACAGAAACAACACTTTCAATTGCAAACTTTGTCGGTTCAACGCCAAAAATCGGCTCAATGGGTAAACCAAGTCCGCTTTATGATGTTGTACTTCTTGATGCTGACGGAAACGAATGTCAGATAGGGGATACCGGTGAAATTTGTGTACGCACAAGTGAAAATGTTCCGTGCGGACTCTTTACCGGATATTATCAGGATGATGAAAAAACAAAAGATGTATGGTACGATGGATACTACCATACAGGCGACCAGGCAACAATGGACGAAGATGGTTACCTCTGGTATGTAGGACGTATCGATGATGTAATCAAATCATCGGGATACCGTATCGGACCATTTGAAATTGAAAGCGTTATCATGGAACTTCCGTATGTTCTTGAATGTGCAATCACAGCCGTTCCCGATGAAGTCCGCGGACAGATTGTAAAAGCAACAATTGTTCTTACTAAAGGAACAAACGGTACAGATGAACTTAAAAAAGAAATTCAGGAATATGTTAAAACACATACCGCGCCTTATAAATACCCGAGAATTGTTGATTTTGTGGATGAACTTCCAAAAACAATCAGCGGTAAAGTAAGACGTGTGGAAATCAGAAATAACGACCTTAAAAAAGTAGGACAGTAATAAAAAATGAAAAAGGCAGATGCTTGCATCTGCCTTTTTCATTTTGGCTCACGGGGCCGGATTTGAATGGGCTCCTATCGGGTTGCGGTGCCCGACAAAATATTCGCGCGGCAGAGCCACTCTCGATTTTGTCGACCGCTGCCCCTTTTCCGCCTCGCTTCATCTCGCACTGCGAGCGCTCGGCAGCAAAGCAGGTTATTCGCCCTGCGGGCTCATAACCCTACGGTCACTGACTCAAACCAACCCTACGAAAACGAAAAAGCAGATGCTTTCGCATCTGCCTTTTTCATTTTGGTTGCGGGGGCCGGATTTGAACCAACGACCTTCGGGTTATGAGCCCGACGAGCTACCGGACTGCTCCACCCCGCGATATTGAATTCGTAGTGGTGCTGGAAACCGGAATCGAACCGGTACGGGGGTTAAATCCCGCAGGATTTTAAGTCCTGTGCGTCTGCCAGTTCCGCCATTCCAGCTCGTGAACTACTTTGTTATTATACCACAACAAAATTTGTTTGTCAATATATTTTAAACCAAATTTACAAGAATTATTCCGGAATTATAAAAATTTTCTGACGGCACTTCCGCCAAGGTATGTGCACATATCACCCTGATAAATATTTTCCGATTCCATTTTTTCAAGGATCATATCTTTTATTTTCCACCAGCTCATACCAAAATTAGCAATTCGTGTATCCTTTTCGGGTGCTCTGCCGATAATTCGTGCTATTGCAATATCAGAGGAGAGGTGACGCAAAAATGCCACGCATCTGTCCACATAATCCTCTGCCGAAAGAAGTTTAAGAGTGCCATCGTCATACATTTTTTCAAATGCCGTACCTTTTACAATATAAAGTGAGTGCAGTTTTACAGTATCAATTTTAAGTGCGGAAAGAATTTTTGCACATTCAACTATGTCTTCCATACTGTCCTGCGGAAAGTCAAGAATTACGTGGGCGCAAACCTCAAAACCGTAGGATTTTACCATAAGCACCGCATCAATAAATTCCGCAAGAGAGTGACCGCGGTTGATTTCGTTAAGAGTATGATAATTTACCGTCTGCAGTCCAAGTTCTATACAAATGTCAAGTTCGGTTTCTTTGAGAATGTCAAGATATTCAGGCGCAATGCAGTCGGGACGTGTGGAAACGTCAATTCCTACAATGTTTTCCATACGAGCCTGCTGGACCGCCTCGCGGAAATCTTTGGGCGGCATATAGGTGTTTGAAAAATTCTGAAAATAGGCAATAAATTTTTTGGCGTTATATTTAGGGCCTATATATTGCATATTAAGTTTTAACTGTTCTTTGGCAGATAAGGTGTTTGAAAGGCTTTCATATCCTGCACCGTAGCTTCCGCAATAAGCACAACCGCCCAAACCGATTGTTCCGTCGCGGTTTGGGCAGGTTACATCTAAATTAACGGGAAGCTTGTACACTTTTTCATCGTACTTGTCTGCTAAAGCTTTTGAATATTCTTTATATAGCATTTATTCTCCTACATAAATTCCCATTGTTCTTGCAAGTTTAACCAGTTCGCCGTCAGGGTCAACGGGTCTGAAATTGCTGTGCATATCGCTTGAGGGGATAACTTCATTAAGCGGAACTGCGGTAAGCACGCCCTGTTTAAGTGCTACCATATGTTTGTTTTTGCCGTTCATAAGTGCGTCAACTGCATAAGAACCGTATCTTGTGCAAAGAATTCTGTCTGCAGATGAAGGGCTGCCACCTCTTGAAATATGACCGATTACGGTTGCGCGTGCTTCAACGTCCATAATAGTTTCAGAAATCGCATATCCGTTATCGTCGCGGTCGGAATTGATTCTTGTTTCAATTTCTTTTGCAACAGCGTCGCCCACGCCTTTATATTTATATCCATCAGGAGCAAATTCTGTTGTAATACCAACGGCTGCTGCACCTGACGGTGTTGGAGCGCCTTCCGCAACAACTACAACAGAGAACTGTTTTTCACTGCGAAGAGACGCTTTTACTCTTTCAACTACGTTTGCAATATCGTATTCTATTTCGGGGATAAGCGCAACGTCTGCACCTGAGGCGATAGCTGTGTTGAGGGCAATATGTCCTGCATCACGTCCCATTACTTCAAGTATCATAACACGGTGATGAGCTTCGCCTGTTGTTTTAAGACATTCAATCGCATCAACACATCTGTTAACTGCTGTGTCAAAACCAAATGTAACATCGGTTGAGTTAAGGTCATTATCTATTGTTTTCGGAACACCGATTACTTTAACACCTTTGTTGGAATAATCTCTTCCTGATGTAAGTGTACCGTCACCGCCAACTATAACAAGTGCGTCGATTCCGTTTATTTTAAGGTTGTTTACTGCAACATCGGACAAATCATCGTAAACAATTTTACCGTTTTCGTCTTTAACAAGACCGTCTTTATTTCTTCTTGGGTATTTAAAAAGGTTGTCCTTATTTGAATTATAAAGAATGGTACCACCTTTGCCGATAATCCCCTCTACACTGTCGATAGTAAGAGGAATCATCTGTGATTCGCCAAGATACAGACCTCTGTAGCCGTTTTTGATACCAACAACTTCAAGGCCGTATTTGTTGATTGCGGTTGTTGTTACCGCGCGAATTACTGCATTAAGGCCCGGACAGTCCCCACCGCCGGTCATAATACCGATTTTTTTTATTGAATTATCCATACTTGCAAATCCTCCGTATTCTTGCTATCCCCAAAAAGTGAGCATAAATATTTTACACTAAATTTGTCATTATTGCAATAGTATTTGTCGAAAAAATGTAAATTATTCCAATATAATACTTTTTTCAAATTCCTCAAGTATTTTTCCGAATTCTTCCGGGGTGTAAAGTGCATTTAAGATTGAAAGCAGGGGATTGGCAGTTATGCCAATTGGCAAATCCAGAAACTGAAGAAGTTTATTGCGTAAAATACTGCTGTCCTTACGCCCGCAAAAACCAAGTGCATAAAGATCGGATTTTGTGATTTTTTCATTTTCGTTTGGTAAGGTTATGGTTGCGGCGTTTTGAATACTTTCCATAATTGTCTGATTGTCAATGCCTTCAACGCCTAAAAAACCATCTTTTGAGGGTTCGCTTTTCCGGCTTTCCTTGCCGGGACGTTGAGGAATATATGCATGTTTTATATAGATATTATCAACAATGCCACAAATAAAATTCCTTATCAAAAAACCTGCTCTGTCGGAATCGGTTAAAATAATAATGCCTTGTTTTTTTGCCAGTTTCACTATAAGTTTTTGTTTTTCCTTGTTGGTAAATATGCCAAACCCTCCAAGTGAAACAATGGTGGTGTCAAAAATTGATGAAACTTTAATTTTGTCGTATTTACCTTCGACCAAAATGGCTTCTTTAATGGAAATCATTGGGTATCCTCCGTTTACTAAAAAATACCGTCGCCTTGCGGCAACGGTATTTTTTATAAAGAAATTATTCTTTGTTTTTTGCGAAACATTCGCTGCAATATACAGGTTTGTCATTCTTTGGTTTGAAAGGAACCTGAGCTTCTGCGCCGCATTCTGCACAAGTAATTGTGAACATTTCTCTTGCGCCTCTTAATGCGTTTTTACGATTAACTCTGCATTCTTTACATCTGAGCGGTTCATTCTGGAAGCCTTTTTCAGCATAGAATTCCTGCTCGCCTGCTGTGAATACAAATTCGTTTCCGCAGTCCTTACAAATTAAAGTTTTGTCTTCGTACATTGTGTTTTCCCTCACTTTGTTTTTTATCCTGACTCAAACCATTCTCCTGCCAAAAGCAGCGCGACATACGTAAGATTCATGGACTTTATAATATTGTTATGGCTATTTGCCTGATAACCTTATGAGTTAGCAATAGGTGATTTTTCAAGCTTGTGCTTGATACGCTGGAGTGCATTATCAATTGATTTGACGGGCTTTCCGACAACCTCGGCAATTTCAACATAGCTTTTGCCGGAAATATAGTGTTCAAGGACAATCCGTTCAAACTTGCTTAAAATTTTAAGAAGCTTATCGTCAATCCCTTTATAGCTTTCGCTTATAATCATATATTCTTCGGGATTAAGACTGGAGTCGCCTTCAATCAAATCAATAAGCATTCGTTCGCCTTCGCCGCTTGACTCGTTGTTATAGAGTGAAACATAAGAATTAAGCGGAATGTGTTTTTGCCTTGTTGCTGTCTTGATTGCCGTGATGATCTGGCGCGTTATGCAAAGCTCCGCAAATGCCCGAAAACCGCAGGTCCTGTCACTTTTAAAGTCCCTTATGGCTTTAACAAGACCGATAAGTCCTTCCTGGATTATATCCTCCCTGTCGGCACCGCGTAAAAAATACGTTTTTGCCTTTGCTGTTATGCTTGGTTTATAGCGAGAAATCAAAATTTCAAAAGCATCATTATTCCCGCTGCGCGCCTCCGTTACAAGTTCAATATCACTTAATTCTGATATCTCAAGGTTGCATTCGGAGGGTTGAGTTGACAAAGTGCACGCCCCCTATTACATCATTTATACACTTCATTATATACCAGCTTTAGTGCGTTGTCAAGATGTTTTTCACAAAAAAATGTCCAAAAACATATAATATTTTATGGGGGATGACGAAAATTGAGAGTTTTTGCAAAAAAAAGAAGGAAAATGAAATTCATAATTTTTTTTCTTATAACAGCTCTTATTATGGTGGTGCTTGCGGTTCGGGTCGGGACACTTTTTAATTCTCTTGCGGCAAGTAAAGCCCGGCTTGAAGCTACCTATATAATCAATAAAGTCATAGCTGAAGTAAGTGCGGATGGCGGCAGAACATATTCCGATACTATAATAAAAGAATATGATAACGAAGGGAAAATAGCTGCGGTAAGCACGGATTCGGCACTTATAAATAATATGCAAAGCGAAATTTCTGCCCGCATCATTGAAAGCCTGCGTGCAAATAATCAGTATTACATAACACTTTCTGTTGCAAATATTCTGGGTATGCGCACAATTATGGGTTTCGGACCGAAGCTGCCCGTAAAAATTTCGCCATCCCCCAATGTTCTGGTTAAATTTGAAGACGGTTTTGTTAGTGCGGGAATAAATCAGACAAAATTTTCGGTTAATATAATAATAGAAGCGGAAATGATGGTAAGTGCCATTCCTTTCCGGACTGCAGTAAATGTAAATCGTACAATTCCGGTTGCACAGGTGGTACTTGTAGGATCAGTTCCCGACACATATGCCAATTTTAACGGAGATTTCGTCAAAGAATAACACAAAATGAGATATTTTTCAATTTACCTATTGACGAGTAGCAATATGTGTGATATAATCTCGGTGCGAGATAAAAAAGGAGGAAAAACCCATAATAAATATTTCAGAGCGGAATAAACTTGAGCGCCATCTGGATTTGTGGATAACAGGCGGTGCTTTTGTTTGTGATGAAAACAAAGATGAAGATTACAGCAGCTTTGATGGATATGACATCGGGCAAAGAAATGAAGAAAAGCAGCCCTTATGAAGGAGAGATTATTATGGAGCTCAGAATGAAAAGACGTGGATTTGTTCCCACAAAAACAGAGTTTGCGTACATGAAAAAATATTTTGGAGTAATTCCCATCGAAACAATAATGGCGGATCTTGATATATCGGCACCGCAGTTTCTGAAAATGGCAAAAATGCTGAATTTAAAACTGAAGAAAAAGCATATAACGGATTTGCTTATGTTTTCGCGCAAAAAACCTACAAACCCGAATCCTGTTACAGACGATACAAAAATGCTTGTATGCAGATACTATTTTGAAGGGTCGGGTGTTGAAAATATATGTGCTCAGCTTGGGAGAAGTAAAAAGATTGTGTGCGATATACTTGAAGAGTGTATGAAAAATGGAGATTACATAAGATATAACATTTTCGGAAGAGAGGAGAAAAGAAATTGCCGAAACTGTCGGAGATAAAAAAGGAAAAAATACTGGGTGATTACAAAGAAACAAAATCCTGCGAGGAAACTGCAAAACGAAACAAAGTTTCGGTGCAAAGCGTAAAAAAACTGATTGATGAATATTCCCCCGAAAAATTTGATGCAAAATGCCGGATAAAAGCAATGGAAATTATTAATATGTATATGGACGAGCTTTCAAAATCAGAAAAAATTAAGGCGGCACCGCTAAATCAGCTTGCATCAGCGCTGGGTGTACTTATAGATAAGGTAGGCAAAATGGAAAAAGATACCGAAACCGAAAATATTATAAGCCTTATAGAAAGCATAAAGGAATAAATCAAATTACCTATTGACATGCGAATTATGATATAATATAATATAATATATTAGATTGTATGGAGGTAATTATGAGTTACAGAATATTTACGGATAACGGGTCAAACCTTACACGCGAAATGTATGAAGAATATGGTATAGAAGTTGTATCACTTAAGTTTACTGTTGATAACAAAGAATATGTAAGCTATAAAAAAGGCACAACTATTGATCTTAAAATGTTCTATGATAAAATGCGAAATAAGGAGCAGATAACAACATCACTTGTAAATGCCGATGAATTTGCAACAGCTTTTGAAACGGCACTTGCAAACGGCGAGGATGTTCTTTACATCGGTCTTTCAAGCGGAATTTCGGGAACATATCAGGCATCAACAATTGCAAAAAGTATGATTGAGGATAAATATCCCGACAGAAAAATCATTACAATCGACACTCTTTCTGCAAGTATCGGCGGCGGTATGCTTGTATGGGATGCTGCAAAAATGAAAGCAGAAGGAAAATCAATTGATGAGGTTGCAGCGTGGGTTGAAGATAATAAACTCCGCATGAACCACTGGTTTACTGTTGACGATTTGTTCTTCCTTATGCGCGGCGGCAGAGTAAGCCGTGCCTCCGCAACATTCGGTGAAATGCTCAGTGTTAAACCTGTAATGCGCGTTGATGACAATGGTAAGCTTGTTGTTAAAGGCAAGGTTATGGGCCGTAAAAAATCCTTAAGCACAATCGCAAGCAAGTTTGAAGAAATGGGAGCGGATAAAAACCAGACTGTGTTTATAACACACGGTGACTGCCTCGAAGAAGCTGAAAAAGTAAAAGCACAGCTTAATGCAATGGGTGTAGAGGATGTAAGAATTATCATTCTTGACCCGTCAATCGGAGCACATTCCGGCCCGGGCACAATGGCAGTATTCTTCTACGCAGATAAAAGATAAATAAAAGCACCTCAATCGAGGTGCTTTTTTATGCCTTAAAACTGAAAAACGGCCGTAAAGATTTTCCATATTGCCTGCCAGAATGTAAGTTTATTTACATCCTCCGCGGCGACAACAGGCATGGTTGTAACAGGCTCATCTGCAGCGGAAATAACCATTTCGCCTATTATATCGCCTGCTTGTACAGGTGCGGGTACATCTTTAAAAAGAGTTACTTCCTTTTTTATATTATCCGAATATGTTTTCGGCACAACAACGCCGACGGGGTTTGAAATTATTGCGTTTACACTGTCTTTTGCGCCTTTATTTATGGTAACTGTGCCTACAAGCTCATTATCCTCAACCGGATGACAAAGCTCGTATGCCGAATATCCGTACTGCAAAAGCATTTTTGCTTCTGAAAATCTTGCACTCGTATCCTCAGCGCCGAGTATTACGGCAATCAGGTCCATATTATCCTTTTTAGCGGTTGCAACAACGCAGTATTTGGCATTTGTTTCCGTCCCTGTTTTAAGTCCGGTTGTATACTGATATGTGGACAAAAGACGGTTTGTATTTATAAGCTGTGTGCGGTTTCCGCGCAGCCATTCTTCGCGGATGGTAGTATAGTTTAAAACTTCGGGATGCTTTGTGATGATTTCTTTTGCAAGAAGGGCGGTATCGTATGCACTTGTGTAATGATAATCCGCATCAAACCCCGTTACATTTACGTAGTTTGTATTTGTCATTCCAAGCTCAGAAGCTTTTTGATTCATAAGTGAAACAAAATCATTTTCACTTCCCGCAAGGGTTTCGGCAAGGGCAATGGTTGCATCGTTTCCGCTTGCAATACATATTCCTTTTATTATGTCATTAAGCGCCATTTTTTCGCCTACATCAAGGAAAATGGTGCTTCCGCCTGCCTCTTTTGCTTTGGGTGAACCTGTAATGGGCGTATCAAGAGTAAGTTCGCCTGCATCCAGCTTTTCCATTGTTATAAGAAGTGGCATAAGCTTTGTTATGCTTGCCATTGCAAGCTTTTCGTCTTTGTTATATTCGTAAAGAATTTTACCGGTTGATGCTTCCATAAGAATTGCCGCCTTTGCGGTAAAATCCTCTGCTTTTGGTGCTGCAATAACACAAAGTCCGGAAACAAGGATAGTTAAAACCAGTAAAACAGATATTACTTTTTTCATGATTCCTACCTCCCGTTTCTGGAAAACTTTTCATGTTTGAGCTCGTCATTTATAACCTTGACAAACTCGTCGTTATTTTTGGTGTTTATAATCTTGTTGATGATATATTCCGTAACCTCGGGACTTGCACCGCCGCCGAATGCCCGCCTTATATTCCAAGCGGCATTAAGTTCTTCGTATGGCATAAGAAGATTTTCTTTTCTTGTGCCTGATTTGAATATGTCAATAGCAGGGAATATACGGCGCTCGGACATATGTCTGTCCAGATGAAGCTCCATATTACCCGTACCTTTGAATTCCTCAAAAATAACGTCATCCATACGGCTGCCGGTTTCGATAAGAGCGGTTGCAAGAATGGTAAGAGAGCCGCCGCCTTTTATGTTACGTGCCGCACCAAAGAATTTTTTTGGTTTATACAGTGCACCGGCATCAAGACCGCCGGAAAGCGACCTTCCGCTTGCCTGACCGGTTATGTTATATGCACGTGCAAGCCTGGTAATACTGTCAAGAAGAAGAACAACATCCTTGCCGTGCTCAACAAGTCTTTGTGCCCGTTCAAGAACAAGCTCAGCCACTTTTGCATGGTTTTCGGGCGGCATATCAAAGGTTGAATATACCACATCCGCACCTTCAATTGAATGTTGCATATCCGTAACCTCTTCGGGACGTTCGTCTATAAGAAGGACAATCATATGAATGTCTTTATTGTTGGCAAGCATACTTTTTGCAATCTGTTTAAGAAGGGTTGTTTTGCCGGCTTTCGGCGGTGCAACAATAAGACCGCGCTGACCTTTTCCCACGGGAGAAATAAGGTCTACAATACGCATTGCATAGTTTTTAGAGTCGGTTTCAAGACGAAGTCTTTCGTCGGGATATACCGGAACAAGCGATTCGAACGGTTTGCGACTGCGTATTGAATCGGGACGCTCGTCGTTAACGCTTTTGATATAAATCAGAGCTTCAAATTTCTCGCCCTCACGCTTTACGGCATAGCCTGTAATTTTATCTCCCGTTTTGAGAGAATATTTTCTTATCATTGCGGGGGAAACATAAACGTCGCTGCCATCATCAAGACAGTTTGCACCCCTTGCAAATCCGTATCCGTCGGCAAGAACTTCAAGAATTCCGTTAACGTTTGCCTCGGTTTTATTCACATCAAAAAGCTGTTTTTTATCCTCGGTGGGTTCGGAAACAGTTTCGGAAGAAATCGGGTCGGTATTTTCAAGAAGGGTAATAAGCTCGTCTTTTTTAAGTGCGCTTATACCTTTGAGACCACGCTCTTTTGCAAGCTCACGCAGCTGGGAAACACTTAAATCGGTAATATTCATAATTTGTCCTCCAATGGGGGTTATATAAAGAAAAAATAAAAATTGAATTAATATAATAAGTTTATCATAAGCGGCATATTTTGTCAATTACCGTTTGTAAGAGGTACTGAAGTTTACGAGTATAATATCGTCTCCTATTTTCTGGATATTATTCCAGGGAATAACATAATCGTCACGTCCGCCGGTAAAAAAATTCACAAACCCTGACGGGCCTGGTACAATAATAGCCTCAACCGTACCTTTTTCAAAATTTATATCCACATCACTCACAAACCCAAGGCGTTTGCCGTCGGAAATATTTATAACCTCTTTATTGCGGAAATCTGCACTTTTATTCAAAATGAACACCCCTTTACAAGAAACTGCCTTTTGCAAAAGCAAAAAGGCAGTTTTAGTTTTTATATTAAACTATACGCGGCGGGGCCGGAAAAAATGATAATCAGTCAAGAAAAGTAAGGATTTCTGACGGATGAGAAATGATTGCATCCGCATTTTCAAGCTCGGTTTTTTTTCTAAATCCCCATAAAACACCTATGGTAAATGCACCTGCACTTTTTCCTGTTGCGACGTCTGTTCCTGTATCGCCTATGTAGATACATTCTTCGGGTTTGCAGGAGAACTCTTCAAGCAAAAGGAAAAGTCCTTTCGGGTCGGGCTTTATCGGCACTTCGGGGGTTTCGCCACGGCAAATGTCAATCAGCTCGTCACCGAACATAATATTTGAAACCTTTTTGGCTGTAGAATGGGGTTTGTTTGAAAGAATAGCGGTTTTAATCTGGCGGGCTTTAAGTTCTTTAAGAAGCTCCATAATTCCGTCATACGGCCTTGTAAGATACATAAAATCAGCATCATAATCCGATTTATATTTCGGAAAAACCTTATCGAAATTTTCTTTTGTATCGCATCCATAATGGTCGAGCGCACGATGGATAAGTGTTTCGGCTCCGTTACCCACAAGGATTTTATAGGTTTCAGTATCAATAGGCGGCAAGCCTATTTCAGCAAGTGCTTTATTCCCGAAATATGCAATTGAATGTATGGTATCGGCAAGAGTGCCGTCCATATCAAATATACAACATTTATACATAAATTCACCCAAATCAAAAAATAGGCATATGTAAATATGCCTATTTTCATGTTTATTGTAGAATACAACAAGGTTCCCGGGACCCAAACCGCAATCTTCGATTGCGCTGTTGGGTGGGGTCTTATCTTTAATTATCCAACTTTATTTAATACGTTTGCTAATCTGGATTTTTTTCTGGCTGCAGTGTTAGCGTGCAATACACCTTTGGAAACAGCCTGGTCAATCTTCTTAACAACTAATTTAAAGCTTTCTTCAGCTTTTGCTTTATCACCGCTTAAAGCAACAGTTTCAAAAGATTTAATAGAAGTTTTAAGAGCAGATTTAATCATCTGGTTTCTTAAAGTTTTTGTCTGTATTACCTTAACTCTTTTTTTAGCCGATTTAATGTTAGGCATTGCGTTTTCACCTCTCATACAATAATACGTAAAATGTATTATAACACAAAAATTCCAGTAATGCAAGTATTTTTTTAAAAAAATGTTAATTATTTAAAAAAATTGTTGTTTATGTAAAATAAACGTGATATAATATATATATGAATTTGTAAAAAGGTGATAAGAATGGACGGTATTTTTGTTGAGCAGCTTATAAAACGAAAAAAAACGAGCAAGGATGTATGGACAAGCATCTTGCTTGTCGTATGCGGTATTGTATTTACACCAATGGCACTTTATTTCGGGTTTGCTCTTCGGTATCTCGGCTATGTTTTCCTTGTGCTGCTTGCGGCAGTATGGTGGTGCATTGTACGCCTTATAAAATCAAAAACAGTGGAATATGAATATATTTTTACGGAAGGCACACTTGATATAGATATGATTATTGCGGGTTCAAGGCGCGGCAGGGTTATCACCATATCAAAAATGGAGCTTGAGCTTATGGCACCTATCAGCCATCCGTACAGCGGCACGTATAAAACACTTAACTGCTCAACAAAAGATGAAAATGACAGACTTTATTATCTTATTACCGAACGTCACGATGTGGGTAAGGTAAGGGTGCTTTTCAATCCTGGTGATGAGCTTATTGATGCGTTTAAAAAGTACAGACCGAGCGTGGTAATAACAGGAGAATAAAATGCTTGAACTTGTTTCTTCAAAAGAAATGAAAGAAAAAACATCTGCGGGAGAAATTGTTTTTGCACCGCTTGATTTTGTACCTGCGGAGACAAAATGCTTTTATCCCGATGAAGAAGATATTGCGGATATGATTCCCGATATGGCGGCGGATGAACATAAAGGCTCTATGGGCAGACTTTGCATTATTGCAGGCAGCAAAGGGATGACGGGGGCGGCAACGCTTTCGGCACTTGGTGCACTTCGAAGCGGTGCGGGGCTTGTGTCGGTTGTAATTCCCGACAACCTTAATACAATTATGGAAATAAAGCTTACCGAAGCAATGACGGTACCTGCGGCTTGTGAAAACAGCCTTACTTTTGATGCGGCAAAAAAGGCAATTGACTCTGTAGTGGCGGATGCATATGTAATAGGTCCCGGACTTGGCAGAGGCGAGGATATATATAAAATAGTAGAATATGTGATTAAAAAAGATGTTCCCGTGGTAATAGATGCCGATGGCATAAATGCGCTTTGCGGGAATATAGATATATTAAAGAACTCCGGCGGCAAGGTGGTACTTACGCCGCATCCCGGAGAAGCGGCACGTCTTCTCGGCATCAGTACGGAAGATGTGCAAAACAATCGTATAAAGCTTGCAAAAAGCTTTGCCGCAGAATATAATGTGGCAATGGTGCTGAAAGGTGCCGGCACGGTAACTGCTGCGCCGGATGGCAGCACATATGTTAATTCCACGGGAAATCCCGGTATGGCAACCGGCGGCAGCGGTGACGTTCTTTCGGGGATTATCGGCGCATTTATGGCGCGCGGAATGTCTGTAAAAGATGCGGCTGTGGCGGGTGTGTATGTACACGGTCTTGCGGGCGATATTGCAGCCAGACAAATCGGGCGGATGGGAATGCTGCCGACGGATACTGCAAAATGTGTGGCGACGGCACTTCAAAGGATAAAAAATCCGGAACAGTAATCCTTTGTTCCTGATTAGAGAAAAAATCTATTCAGGAGGCTTTATGAAAAAAATAATTTTGCCTGTTATACTTATGATAGTATGCTCGGCGTGCTCTGTTATGCGCCCCGAGCTTGACACAAGCAAAAGAATTTACAATACCTTTGCAGGAATGCAGAGCTATTCGGCGATAGTACGCCTTACTACATATTCCAATAATAATACAAATACTTATGAAATGAAGCAGTATTATAAATCACCCGATAAAATGCGCAGTGAGTCGGGCGGTGTTATTACGGTAATAAACGGCGACTTTGCAATAGTAAAAGGAAACGGCACATCTTCTCCGTTTAAGCTTGAAAGGCTTGATATTGATGAAGGAGATTTTATGTTTTTGCAGAACTTTTTTGAAGCATATTATCGTAATGAGGATGTGACGGCATCTGTTTCATCAAGTGATGATGAAGTGGTTACTTTAACCGTTGATACAGGTCTTTCCAATCATTATAAAGCCGAAGCAAAACTGATGCTTGACACTGTGCAAATGAAACCGCTGTGTCTTGAAATAAAAGGACGTGACGGAAAAACCTATTCAAAAATCGAATATACGGAATTTAAAATAAATCCCGAACTGGGAGATGAGCTTTTTCAAATAAGCTAACTAAGCCGATGGGAGTCAAACACACAAGGTTTAAAACCATAAATTTTGCGTAATACTGCAGAAAATTCTGCAAACATACGCCAGTATTGTTTTTGAATTTTCTTTGTCTTTCATCAAAATTTAAAGGTTTTAAACTCTTCGACCTTAAACGCAGGAAAATTTTATATAATTGGAATGCGAAGGACGAAGCAAGGCTGACGCCTTGCAAGGACGACAAGTTGCAAGAATAAAATTTAACAAGTTTAAGGCTTGTGGGGTTTGATTCCCCTCGGCTTACAAGGGGGATATTCTTAAGATGAAAACTTTTGTAAAAAGAACCTGGGCAGAGGTTGATGTGGATGCAATTTCCGCCAATATTGCCGAAATAAGAAAAATTGTGGGCGACAGCGTTAAAATAATGGCAAGTGTAAAAGCCGACGGCTACGGTCACGGCGTTAAAATGACGGCTAAAACCGTGCTTGATGCAGGTGTGGACTATCTTGCAGTAAGTTGTGTTAACGAAGCTCTTGAAATAAGAAACTTTGGTATAAATGCACCCATACTCGTTCTCGGATACACACCCGAAGGCGAGTATGAAGATGCGGTAAATAACGACGTTACGCTGACGGTGTTCAGACTTGAGGATGCGGAGGCGCTTGACGCTGTAGCTGCACGCATTTCCAAAACCGCAAAGGTTCATATAAAAATAAATGTTGGTATGAACAGAATAGGGTTTGAAACATCATCTGTCGATGAAGCGGCAGAAATAATGAATATGAAAAATCTGTTTGCGGAAGGGATATTCACACATTTCCCCTGTGCAGACGAAAATGAAGATGAACTTACAAAAAAACAGTTTGAAAAATATACGGATTTTGTAAATAAGCTGGAGGAAAAATGCGGCAAAAAAATCCCCGTTCACCACGCGAGCAACAGTGCCGCAACAGCGAAATTTAAGTCTATGCACCTTGATATGGTGCGTGTGGGAATAATTGTATACGGACTTTATCCGTCGGAGAATTTTGACAGAAATCTTATAAATTTGACACCCGCTATGAGTATAAAAACTGTGGTTTCCCGCATACAATGTATATGTAAGGGTGAAAAAATCAGTTACGGTGGAACATATGAAGCCGAAAAAGAAATGAAAATTGCAACCCTGCCTATAGGATATGCGGACGGACTTTCCCGACTGTTATCCAATAAAGGAAAGGTAATAATCGGCGGCAAGTATGCGAATATTGTTGGAAAAGTTTGTATGGATCAGTGTATGATTGACGTAACTGATGTGAATAATGTTAATGTAGGCGATGAAGTAATCATTATGGGCTGTGCCGACGGCAAGTGCGTCAGTGCGGATACTCTTGCCGGCATTATAGGAACCATTAATTACGAGATTGTATGTGACGTGGGCAAACGTGTGCCCAGAGTATATTTAAAAAACGGGGAAATAACCGATATTTTAAATCAGCTTGTTTAATAGTTTGGTGTAAATTGTAATTGATTTTTACATAAAAGTGTTGTATAATTTATTTATACCCGCTGTGGAAATTTTAAAACAAGATTATGCCGGGACTTATATTAAACTAAAAAGGGGGCATGAAGCTTGCCGCAGCTGAAAAAAATATTGTTTAGTCTTCCGGACCCCTTGCTTAAAAAGCTTGACGCCATTGCAAATAAAAAGGGCACAAGCCGCACTAAGATTTTAAGAGAAGCTGCCGAGGATTTTGTAAAAAAAGAAGAGAGAAAATTACGGCAGGACCTTAAAAAAGGGTATACGGAAATGGGAAAACTCAATCTCAAACTCGCCGAAATATGTTTTGATGCGGATCAGGAAGCCCTTGACCGCTACGAGGAAAAACTGGCGGAGTGTGAATAAAACATGATAGTAAAACGAGGGGACATCTACTATGCGGATTTAAGCCCTGTAATCGGTTCTGAACAGGGTGGCGTGCGGCCTGTGCTTATTGTCCAGAATGACGTTGGAAATAAATACAGTCCTACGGTTATTGCGGCGGCTATTACCTCGCAGATTAACAAAGCAAAAATGCCGACGCATATTGAAATAGGAGCAGAAAATTACGGACTTAATAAAGATTCAGTAATTCTGCTTGAACAAATCCGTACTATAGACAAACAAAGGCTACGTGAAAAAATCGGACGCCTGAGTGATGACCTTATGAATGGTGTGGACAAAGCTTTGGGAATAAGCTTTGGGCTGGACGAATTTTGACGTATAATTACGGAGGAATGACAAATGAAAAAGAACTTTATGGCCGGACTTGCAACCGGACTTGCAATCATAACACTTTGTGCAATTGTTGCACTTGCCACACCGGGAAGTGACGATAATCCCCTTATTTCAAAGGATTATCTTGACAAAGTGTTCAAACCCGAAATTACAGACTATGTAAAAGAAAAAAATGCTTTTGCGGTTGTTGAGCTTAAAGAAGGACAGAAGCTTATAGGTCAGGCGGGATGCGAGCTTATCCTGCGTCAGGGCAGTGCAACTGTAATATCTACCGAAAAAGGCGGTCTTGCGGATGTTACTGCAGGAAACGACCCGTCAAACGGTATGGCTATGCCTGCAAACCATCTTCTTATAGTTCCTGTTTCCGACGGCAGAGGAATTGAGGCCGGGTCAAAGGTTCTTGTAATGGTAAAAGGAGAATATGAAATCAACTAGGCTATAAAATCCCGAACGCAAGCGCTCGGGATTTTTTTGTAAAAGAAGGTGAATTATGGATAGGACTATACTGCATTGTGATTGCAATGCCTTTTATGCTTCCGTTGAATGTATGCTTCGTCCCGAGCTTAAAGATGTGCCAATGGCAGTAGCGGGCGATATTACAAAACGGCACGGCATAATTCTGGCAAAAAATGAAATTGCAAAAGCATATGGTGTGAAAACGGCGGAAACAATAGGCAGCGCACGGCGAAAATGCCCCGATATTGTGCTTGTTCTGCCGCATCACGAGCTTTACGCCGAATATTCGAAAAAAGTTAATGATATATATAAACGCTACACCGACCTTGTAGAACCGTTTGGGATTGATGAATCGTGGCTTGATGTTACCGCAAGCAAAAACCTTTTTGGCGACGGAGTACATATTGCGGATGAAATCCGCCGCAGTGTAAGGGAGGAAATCGGTATTACGGTATCGGTAGGGGTTTCCTTCAACAAGGTTTTTGCAAAACTGGGAAGTGACTATAAAAAACCCGACGCCACTACCGTTATTGACAGAAATAACTATAAAGATATTGTGTATCCTCTTCCTGTGGGCGACCTGCTTTTTGCGGGACGGCGTACTACCGAAATGCTTGGGAAAATCGGCATAAAAACCATTGGAGAGCTTGCAGCTGCAGACAGAGAAATCATAGGCGGTATGCTTGGTAAAATGGGGTATATGCTGCATGATTACGCAAACGGAATTGATAACGACCCTGTAAAAAATGCAGAAGATATAAGGGAAATAAAATCCGTTGGTAACGGGATGACGTTTAAAACAGATATTGTAACAGAGGACTCTCTTAGTTGCGGAATAACCGCACTTTCGGACAGCGTTTGCTCAAGAATGAGAGGCTACTGCGTGAAATGCCGAGGTATACAGGTGTATATAAAGTATGCGGATTTTAAATCGGTTTCAAAACAAAAACAACTATCGCTTCCGACAAACGTATCAAAGGAAATTGCAAAAGAGGCACTCCTGCTTGCAAATGCCGTAAGAGATAAACGAAAAGCCATACGCATGATCAGGATTACGGGAATTAACATAGAACATCAAGATAACTGCGGTGTGCAGTTGTCGCTTTTTGAAGATGTCAATACCGAAAAACACGAAAAGCTTCAGCGTCTTGAAACGAATATAGATAAAATAAGGGAAAAATTCGGTAAAGGCGCAATAACATTCGGTTCGGCACTCGGTAATGAAATAGGAATAGATGAAGAATAAAAATTCTCCTTTACGGGAGGATTTTTTTATGATATAATAAATTGATATTTTTTCCGGAGGTGGCATTGTGAAAAAAGATGTAACGCTGTATAATGTTCTGTTTCCGCTGTGGATGCTCCTTTTGTTTCCGGTAACGTGGCTTATTGTACTGCCGGGCAATTTTATAATTGACAGTATAGTTTTGATAATAAGTATGTGCATTATAAAACTGCCTGAGAAAAAAGATTTTTATAAAAAGAATATACTTAAAGTATATGGATTCGGACTTCTTGCTGATGCAATAGGTTCGGCGTATATGTTGATATTGATGTTGGTATTTGAGCTTGGCAGAATGGGTGATGAATGGTATATTACGCTTCCGGCAATGCTTATTTCGGCGGCAATGATTTTTATACTTAACTATTTTATTACATTTAAAGAATGTGAACATAAAACAAAACTTAAACTTGCACTTGTGTTTGCGGTTGTAACCGCACCGTATACGTTCCTTGTTCCGTCAGGGTGGTTATACGGATATTAATATGTGAATACAATAATATAGGTGATATATATATGAAAACAATTGTGGTATACAAGTCAAAATACGGTAGTGCAAAAACCTATGCAAACTGGATTGCAAACGAGCTTTCGTGCGAGGCGGTTGATGAAAAAAACATTTCCGCAAAAGACCTTGCACAGTATGATGCCATTGTATACGGCGGCGGTCTTTATGCCGAAATAATAGGCGGTCTTTTTCTTATAACAAAAAATATCGACCTCTTGAAAGATAAGAAAATTGCCGTTTATTCAACCGGAATTACGCCGCTCTCATGCAGAGATTATTACGATAAAATGGTAATAGAGAAAAATTTCAAAAACGGTGTGCCGGAAAACGTAAAGGTTTTTAATTTTATGGGCAAAATGATTATGGATGAGCTTTCGGTAGTTCACCGTACGGCACTTAAAACACTCAAAAAAATAATGTCGTCAAAAGAAAATCCTACAGAAATGGAAAAAATGCTTATTGACCTGTGTGATGCGGACGGCGATTTTATGGATAAAGAGTCGATAAAAGATTTAATTGATTACATAAGAAACTAGGGGGATTTACAATGCAAAGAGAAAAATTTTCATCACGACTTGGGTTTATACTCATTTCGGCAGGTTGTGCAATAGGACTTGGCAACGTATACCGTTTTCCTATTATGGCAGGCTCGTACGGCGGTGCACTGTTCGTACTTATTTACATTGCATTTTTGCTGCTTCTCGGATTTCCGATAATGACAATGGAGCTTGCGGTAGGAAGAGGAAGTCAGAGAAGTATTGCATCATCTTTTGATGTGCTTGAAAAACAGGGACAAAAATGGCACTGGTTTAAATATTTCGGTATGGCAGGGAACTATCTTCTTATGATGTTTTACACCACCATTTCCGGATGGATGCTTATATATTTTGTGAAATATTTAAACGGCTCAATTATGCAGTTTAAAACTGTAGAAGAACTGGGTGGAGTTTTCGGCAACATCGTATCAGACCCTGTTATGCTTACCGTTGCGGCAGTGGCAGTTATAGTTCTTTGTTTCGGCATATGCTCGCTCGGACTTCAGAAGGGCGTTGAAAAAATCACAAAAGGAATGATGATTGCTCTTCTTGCGCTTATGATAGGACTTGCAATATATTCCTGCACACTTGCAAATGCGGCAGAAGGACTTAAGTTTTATCTTGTGCCAAACGCAGAAGGTATACAAAACCACGGTATATGGACAGTAATTTCTGCGGCAATGGGACAATCCTTCTTTACACTCAGCATCGGTATAGGTTCAATTGCGATTTTCGGCAGCTACATCGGAAAAGACAGAAGTCTTCCCGGTGAAGCCCTTACAATCCTTTCACTTGACACATTCGTTGCACTCGTGTCCGGACTTATTATTTTCCCGGCGTGCTTTACCTATAATAACGGCGTAACTGCAGATGCGTCAACAGTTGGCGCAAGCTTTTTGTTTACAACACTGTCAAGCATTTTCAATGCAATGCCCGGCGGCAGAATTATAGGCGTGCTGTTCTTTATATTTATGGCGTTTGCGGCACTTTCAACCGTTATTGCGGTGTTCGAAAACATTGTTTCGTTCTGGCTTGAACTTACAAAAATGAGCCGCCGTAAGGTTGCAATTATAAACATAATTCTTATGACAGTGCTTTCGCTTCCGTGTATTTTCGGATTTAATATCTGGGAAAGCGTAACAATTTTCGGTAAAGGAATTATGGATTTGGAAGACTTTACGGTTTCAAACGTTCTTCTTCCGCTCGGAAGCCTTGTGTATGTTCTGTTCTGTACAACCCGTTACGGCTGGGGATGGAACAAATATTTTGCCGAAGTAAACGAAGGAAAGGGTTTGAAACTGCCGAAATGGCTTAAACCGTATGTATCATATGTACTTCCGGTTATAATAATAGTAGTGTTTATAATGTCAGTAATATAAACGGAGGAAAAATGGAAAAATTCAGTGGAATACTCATTTGTACCGACCTTGACGGCACGGTGCTTGACAGTAATAAAAACGTGTCAAAAGAAAATCTTGATGCAATTGAATATTTTAAATCGCGCGGCGGACTTTTTACTTTTATAACGGGCAGAATGCCTATGACATCAAGAAAAATATGTGCCATTCTTAATCCGAATGTGCCGTACGGATGTATCAACGGCGGCGGTATATATGACCCATATAAAAACGAAATGCTGTGGATGACCACACTGCCGAGAACAGCATTTCAGCTTATGGACCTAATATATGAAAAGATGCCCGACGTGGGGATGCTTGTGGATGCACCGGATGTTGTATATTTCAGCCGTGACAATGCGGCAATGAAAAAGTTCAGAAAAATTGTGGAGCTTCCGGATTTGTTCAAGCATTACAGAGACGTAACAGAACCGATTGCAAAAATAATTTTTACACATGAAGATGATGACAGGATTGTCGAACTTGCAAAGCTTTTAAATTCGCATCCGCTTGCGAGTGAGTTTGATTTTATCCGTTCCGCACACGACTTGTACGAAATTTTGCCGAAAGGAAACAGTAAGGGCGGTGTTCTTGTGCGAATGGCGGAAATGCTTGGCGTAAGTATGGATAAAACCATTGCCGTTGGCGATTATGATAATGATATTTCAATGATACGGACGGCAAAAATAGGTTATGCTGTTGCAAATGCAAGCGAGGGTGCAAAGAAAGCGGCGGATATAATTACTGTAAGTAATAATGAACATGCCATTGCAAAAATAATAGACGACCTTGATAAAAAGAAAATTGAATTGTAAGGGTCTTGACAAATGTAAAAAAATAGTGTATAATCTTAAATTGGCTATAAATCCTTGCTGTAAATTATTACAGCCAAAGTCCATAAGGAGGTGAAAGAAATGACTGAAATCAAAAGAGCTTATGAAACAATCTTTGTTGTTGACGCAACATTAGGTGAAGAAGCTATCAACGGTCTTGTTGAAAAGTTTAAGTCATTAATCGAAGCAAATGCTGAAATCGAAAACGTTGACGTTTGGGGTAAAAGAAGATTAGCATATGCAATCGATTACAAAACAGAAGGTTATTATGTTCTTATTAACTTTACTTCAAAAACCGATTTCCCTGCAGAACTTGAACGTATCTACAAGATTACAGACGGTATCATGCGTTCTATAGTAGTCGTTAAAGACTAAGGAGGGAAAGTATGCTTAACAAAGTAATTTTAATGGGTCGCTTAACACGTGACCCGGAACAGAAATCAACCCAGTCAGGCATAAGCGTAACAACATTTACTCTTGCGGTAGACAGAGGATACGCTAAAGCCGGTGAAGAAAGACAGGTAGATTTTATTAATATTGTTGCATTCCGTGCAAGTGCGGATTTTGTTGCAAGATATTTCACAAAAGGTCAGCTTGTTGCTGTTTGCGGAAGACTGCAGACAAGAAACTGGGAAGATGCAGAAGGTAAAAAACATTATGTAACTGAAGTTGTTGCCGATGAAGTTCATTTTGCTGAACCAAAACGTGACAATTACGGTGCGGGTGCGCCTGCACAGAGCGGAGATAATTTTTATCAGCCTGCAGTAAGTGCGCAAGGCTTCACAACAGATGTTGATGATGACGATTTACCGTTTTAATAGTTAATAAGGAGATGAAAATAATGGCAGAAAAGGAAAAAATGGAAAGAAACGACCGCGCTCCTTTAAGAGCAAGACGTGCAAAGAAAAAAGTTTGCAGTTTCTGCGTGGACAAGGTTGATTCTATCGATTATAAAGATGTTGCTAAATTAAGAAAATACGTTTCTGAAAGAGGCAAAATCGTGCCCAGAAGAGTGAATGGTTGCTGTGCAAAACATCAGCGTCAGCTGACAACAGCTATTAAAAGAGCAAGAATTATTGCACTTTTACCTTTCTCTGCGGACTAATTCAAAATCAAAAGCGGATGCATCTGCATCCGCTTTATTTTTTTCTATAATAATGCACAAAAATCAGCACTCTTTTTTTATACTTTTTACTGCAAAAAAAAGTTGCAATATTTTTTTATTTGTGATAAAATAAAGTATGGATTATGTTCTTTAAGAACAGGAGGATGAGAATGAACAGAAAATTGCTTAAATTTTTGATTGCTGTATCGGTAGTAATGGTGTTTGCATCATTTGCTACTTTGGCGGCATCAATTACAATAGACTCAATTGATGAATTAAATATAACAACAGGAGAAGTAGAGGTAAGCTTCACAGCAACAGATATGGCATCTACCGACCAGATTACTGTACTTGTATATACTCCGGATGAAACAAATCCCGTTCCCGTAGATACAAACATTGTTTATATTGACCAGAACTCAAACGGTACATATTCCGGAAAGCTTAATTTCAAAATGAAAGCAGGCGTTGGAGTAGGAACAAAATGCACACTTCTTATGGGCGGAACAGGCGTTGCCGAAGCGGCGTCATATGAATTTATCTATAAAGAATTTGAAGTAACTATAACCGTAAACAAAACGGGAAGTGGGATTGCTGAAATTTCAACAGATGAGGCAACCGGACTTATTTCTGCAGTCGTGCCAGGGAATAAAAAAGTTAAATTAAATATAACTCCTGCAATAGGTTATTATATAAGCAGTGTACAGGAAAATGGTGTAGAAAAAGCAGGAAGCTTTGATGCATACAAAGGCAGCACATATACGTATACTGCATTAGAAGATGCAACATTTGAAGTATTCTTTGATAAAATTGAATCCGTAAGCGCTGATGTTACTGCATCAACCGGTATGACAGGTGTTGACGCTCTTACACTTCCGGAAGTCTTTAAAGGAAAAGTTAATAATGAGTCAACAGAAGATGTATCAGTTGCATTCGGACAGATTTCTCCAAATAGTGGAAAAACAATTGAAGGTTATGGTATTTACCTTACATATTCTGACGGTAGCGATGTTACAACAGCTGCTTCGGGTATCGGACCGAAATTCCCGGCAGAAAACAAATCTTCCGACAATCAGTTTGGTATTATCTTTGAACAGCTTAAACCGGGCAGTTACTTTGCACAGACATATATTGAGTATACAGACGGAAGCATCGTTAAAGGTATTAAAGTTCCGTTTACCGTGGCAGAATAAGGAGGGTAATGGATATGCTTAAAAAATATGTTAAACCTGAAGCTGAAATGAAATCATTTGAAGCAATAGAAAAAATAGCATCAAACCTCGACAGTTGGACAACAAACAGAGGTTCAGGACTTGGACTTGGCAGTGGTGCAAGCGGCTACACAACAAGTTATAAAATGTCATCTTTGATGCAAGGCTAATCCCTCACTTGCGGGGAAACGAAAATAAGCGGGGCTTACTTGCCTCGCTTTAATTTTTATTGTAGAAAATATTGGAGAATGGTTATGAAAAGAAAAATTGCTTTAATTATTGTAAGTTTAATGATTATTATGTCTGTAAATGCTGTTGCCTCCGTAACAGGTGAAAGGGAATATTCCTTTGCTGATGACAGCGCATCGGTAATAACCAATATAACAGTAAAGGAAGACACCGCAACACTTGATGTTTATGTGTCGGGCGGAATTTACGGATTTACGGGACTTTCCATTGGATATGAATATGACACGTCGGCACTTACTCTTTTAAATACGGATAAGGTACAACGCGGACAGTCTAAGCTTGATATTGGCGGGAAATGGCTTGAAAGCTTTTCCGCAAACGAAGGACAAATCCTCTACATTATTTCAAGCACAGGCGAATTTGCATCATATAAAAACGGCGAAAGCGAAAAACTGTTTTCACTTGAGTTTAAAATAAACAAACCAAGCGGTGAGGACAGCATTTCTTATCTTGCGGATGCAAATGTCATTACCTGCGGTGATACAAATATTTATTTAAATCCTAAAACGACAGGCGAAAAAATGCTTGACGGAAGCAGTATTTTCAAACTTACAAAAGATTTTATTCCCGATAAAATAGAAATTACAGATAAAACCTATTCGGATGTAAACACAATATATATGGCGATTGGAAAAACCAAACAACTGTATATAAAATCACAGAAACTGTCGGAAATTCTTTGGGGTGGCACGGGAGATGTGGCAACAGTTTCCGAAAATGGTGTTGTTACAGCACTTTCTGCGGGGAAATCCACCATTACGGCATTTGATTTTTTTGGCAACAGTGACAGTATTAACATTATTGTTCAGGAAACAAAAGTGTGGCCGGAAGAAATTAAAATTGTATGCCCCGATACTCTTATGGTGGGTGATATGATAAGACCGGAATATAAAATATACCCTGCGAACTCAACCGAAACAGACGTAATATGGTCAATTGAAAAAGGAAATGCCGCACTCATTGCCGACGATCCCATTTTCCTGGCACTTTCTTCAGGAAACGCGGCTTTAAAGGCAACTGTTGCATCGGACGAAAAAGTTTATGCCGAAACCGAAATTAAAATTGTTTCTGCACCAAAAAGCAGTGAAAAAGTGGTGGATGGAAGTTTTCTTGTGCCAGAAAAACTGTACGCAAAACCAGGAAAAGAAACAGTTTTTGATATAACACCAAAACTGTTTAACATAGCCGGTTCACCGATTGCAAAGGACGTGTATTCAAAAGTTTATGACATTGAATATACAGCGGAAAATTCAGAAGGAATAACCTTTGAAAATGGAATTCTTACCATTTCACCGGATGCTCCTGAGGTGACTGAAATGAGCATATCGGCAGTGGTTAAATATAAGCTTGACGGCAAGGTGGCAATTCACCTTGAAAGCAATAAATTTAAAGTATTTAATTCAAAACTTACAGATGTTAAAATAGAAAACACTAAAGTAAAAAAAGGAAATTTTACAGGAGGTATATACGAAGTAACGTCAGACAATTTTAAAGTTCTGCCCATTGCTGACGGACGGGTTTATTCCACTGAGATTAAAAATGGTAATGTAACAGATATGTATTTCTTTTCGTCGGACAAAAAAGGTGTGCTTGGATATAATTTTGATTACATGGTTAAACACATCAGAATACAGGTAGTAAAATGAAGATTTATATAAGCGATGTAAGCGGATTTTTTTCGGAAGAAGGGGCAAAAACCCTTCTTCCCCTTGTATCTGAAACAAGACGAAAAAAAGCGGAGAAATTTTTAAAAACTGAAGATAAAATCAGGTGCCTTTATACGGAAATTTTGCTTAAAAAAGTGCATCCCGAGGCAGCGGATGACGGGTTTTTATATGATGATAACGGAAAACCATATATCCCCGGCGGCGCACCGTTTTCCATATCGCACAGCGGGAAGTATGTTGTTGTTATGGTAGGCGAGGGTGGCATTGATATCCAGCAGGTAAAAGACGTAAATGATAAGGTTATAGCAAGAACGCTATCTGCGGATGAAATGGAATTTTTGTCTTCGGCGGAAGATAAAACAGATGTGTTTTTTAAGCTCTGGACACTTAAAGAAGCAGTGGCAAAAGCTATAGGAACAGGGTTTAAAACACCACCTAAAAGCATTGAATGTGCCGATAAAAGCGGAATAAAAAATGAGTATATCCATAACTGCGAAAAATGGTATTTAAGAGCTTTTGATGTTGATGGCTATAAACTCTCTGTATGCGGCAAAACAGCGGCAAAAGGATACGAAACGGTAGCGGAACTTACGAAAATAGATATAGCTGATTTTGACAAAATGTTTGAAATTATGGAAAAAAGCTTTCCTGAAGACGAACGCCGTCCTGAAAATGAGCAGAAAATGCTGTTTGATAATCCGCTTTATAAGGTGTACTGCGCAGGGAATATAAAAGGCTTTATGGCAGTATGGGAATTTGAAAGCTTCATATTTTTAGAACATTTTGCGGTAAGTCCCGAATACAGAAACGAAGGGCTTGGCAGTAAGATGATTGCTGAACTTAAAAGAATGTATGGCAAAAAAATATGTCTTGAAACAGAGCCTCCCGAAACGGATACTGCCTCGGGCAGAATAGAATTTTATAAGCGAAACGGCTTTTATCTAAACGAATATCCGTATATTCAGCCGCCCATTTCAAAAGGGAAAAACGAGGTACCGCTTATGATTATGACATCGGACGAGCCTTTGAAAAAATGCGAATTTGAAGAAATAAAAGCTACATTATATAAAGAAGTATATAAAATAAACGGCAGTTTTTAAAACTGCCGTTTGTTTTATACGGATGGAGATTTATACAAAATTTTTAATAAAACTGCGTCTGTGTTCGGGGCACGGACCATATTTTTTAATCGCCTCAATATGTGCGGCGGTACCGTAGCCTTTGTTCTTGGCAAATCCATATTCGGGATATTTTTTATCAAGCTCAAGCATATATCTGTCCCTGCTCACCTTTGCAAGAATTGATGCCGCCGAAATTGCCTGACTTTTCGCATCGCCTTTTATAACGGTCTGATGGGGTAGGGTCATGCCTGTAATTGCATCGCCGTCTACAAGCACAAACCTTGCAGGTATGGAAAGCGAATTTACCGACATATTCATTGCTTTATATGTAGCATTTCTTATGTTGATTTTATCAATTTCTTCCGCTGATACGGGAGTTATACTGTAAGCTACGGCGGTAGAAATAATAACGTCAAACAGCTCTTCGCGTTTCTTTTCGCTGAGCTTTTTGGAATCGTTAATCCCTTCAATAACAGCATCTTCGGGAAGAATAACTGCGGCGGTATATACACATCCCGCAAGCGGACCGCGCCCCGCTTCGTCAACTCCTGCAACGTGCGGCGTGCCAAACGAACGGTCAAACCTTTGCATACCGCAAACGCGGATATATTCGGAAAGTCTTTTTTCTATACTCGGCGGCACTTTTTCGCCCGCCTCGCACATTTGTTTAATTGTATATGCCAGATTTTCAATCGGCATTTCGCGAAGTTCTTTAATACTTGGCATAGGATTCTCCTATTCTAATGAATGTTGTTTTGTGTAAAGCTCGTAGAAACGGCCTTTCTTTTCCATAAGCTCATCAAAAGTTCCCGATTCTTCAATGCCCTTATTTGCAATAACCATAATTTTATCGGCATTTTTAATTGTCGAAAGCCTGTGAGCAATAACGAAAGATGTTCTGCCTTTCATAAGCTCGTTCATACCGAGAAGAAGCTTTGCTTCGGTTTCGCTGTCAATATTGGAGGTGGCTTCGTCAAGAATAAGGATGTTTGCATTACGAAGCATTGTTCTTGCAAGTGAAATAAGCTGACGCTGACCAACAGAAAGGGAAGACCCGCGTTCACTTACAAATGTATCATATCCGGTTGAAAGCCCCATGATAAAATCGTGTGCATTAACGGCTTTTGCCGCTTCCATAACTTCTTCATCTGTTGCATCAAGTCGTCCGTAGCGGATATTTTCCATAATAGTTCCCGAAAACAGAAAACTGTCCTGGAACATATATCCTATCTGCGCACGAAGAGATGTAAGAGTTACCTTTGATATGTCATATCCGTCAACTAAAATTCTGCCGCTGTTTAAATTATAATACTTTCCGAGCAGATTTACAATAGTTGTTTTCCCTGCACCAGTAGGTCCTATAAGGGCAACGCTCTGCCCGCTTTCAACCTCAAACGACACATTTTCAAGTACATTTATTCCTTCTTCATATCCGAAAGTAACATTGTCAAACACAATATTGCCTTTTGATTCGGGAAGCGCTACCGCACCCTCGGGGTCGGAAAGCTCCTGCGGCTCGTCAAGCATTTCAATAATACGGTCAAGATATGCAATGTTAGTTATAATATTATTATAAAGGTTGATTATGTTTTTAATAGGGTCCCAGAACCTCTGTATATATGCAACCATTGCCACAATTACCCCAACCTGCATTGAAACGGGGTCTTTTGCAATAGCCGCAACGCCAAGGTAGTATACGATGCAAATGGTAAGGTCAGAAATAATCTGAATTGACGGAATTCTCATAAGCTCATATGTTTTCGCTTCAATAAATGAACGGTATGATTCAGTACAAAGTCTTGAGAAAATACGTGAGCTTTTCTTTTCGTGTACGAACGCCTGCGTTATTTTAATTCCGTTTATACTTTCGTGAAGATATGCCGTCAGGTTGGAGTTTTTATTGCTGTGTACCTGCCACGCACGGCGCTGTTGTTTTCTGATAAGAAGTGTTGTAGCAATAACAAACGGAACGCCTGCAAGAGCAACAAGTGACAGTTTAGGGCTTATTGAAAACATAAAATATACAATAACCCCAAGCGACAGAATTTCAAGCACCGCTGTTACAAGCCCCGATGAGAACATATCGGCAATAGTGTTAACGTAGTTAACCACGCGCACCAGGATTTTTCCGTGTGAATGTGTATCAAAATACGAAAACGGAAGGTGCTGCATTGTTTTGAACAAATCTTTTCGCATATCGAAAATGATGTTCTGACCGATGTAGTTCATATATTTCATTCGCAGGCTTGCCGCCAGAATGGAAATAAGTGTTATAACAATAAAAGCAAACCCGATTAAAAGAAGACCTTTAACGTTTTTATTCGGAATCTGCACGTCAAGCGCATTTTGTATAAGATACGGCATAGATGTTGACGCCACCATTGCAATAACAAGAATTACAAACGTAAGTATAAATTCTTTTTTGTATGGTTTGATATAATGTGCTATTTTTTTAAGTTCCTTTTTACCTAATCTTATTTTCAGTTCTTCATCTTTCTGATAGGTGTTTACTTTAGCCATTTATATCCACCTCACCTTCGGAGTCATTTCCATACTGGTGCTGATAAATTCCGTAATAATAATCGTGGTTTTCAAGAAGCTCATCGTGAGTGCCCTGCTCGCGTATTTTTCCGTCATCAAGAACAATAATCTTATCGCAATCCTTAACGGAAGAAATTCGTTGTGAAATTATAATTACCGTCTTATCGGCAAACTCTGTTTTAAGACTTTCCTGAATATATTTTTCGGTATTTGCATCAAGTGCCGAGGTTGTATCGTCAAGAATAAGAATTGAGGATTTGTTAAGAAGTGCTCTTGCAAGTGTAAGACGCTGTTTCTGACCGCCCGAAAGCCCCACACCACGCTCTCCGATAACGGTTTCGTATTTATCGGGAAGCTCCATAATAAAATCGTGTGCCTTTGCGGATTTTGCCGCCGCCTCAATTTCCTCCTGTGTTGCAGTTACATTACCGTAAGAAATGTTTTTGTTGATGGTATCCGAAAACAGAAATACGTCCTGTTGTGATACGGAAATGCTGCGACGTAAAAACTCAAGGTCGAGGTTTTTTATGTTTATTCTGTCGATAAGCACAAGCCCGTCATCCGCCTCATAAAAACGGCTGATAAGATTTATTATAGTGGACTTTCCGCTTCCTGCCTTACCAATAAAGGCAACGTGCTCACCCTTATTAATACTGAAGCTCATATCTTTTATAGTATGCTCCGATTCATATCCGAACGAAACGTCCCTGAACTCAATATTACCTTCCATGCGGTTTTTGGTAACAAGCGAATAGTTTGTAATATCGGGTTCGGTTTCAAGAAGGATAAGCATTTTTTCGGTTGATGCTATACAGTTGGTGAAATAGTTGGCAACATAACCAACCTGGGAAAGCGGAGTTATAAGCATCCATACCATACTGTTTATCATAACAAGCTGTCCCATGGACATCTTATCGTAAATTACGAAAAGTCCGCAGACAATTATTATATAAATTGTAAAGATGTTTGAAATATTTGTAAGAAACGGGGTGTATTTACGCGAAATATCGTTTGAATGAAGCTGCTGATTTTTAAATTCCTCGTTTGCATCTTCCATTTTTGTACATTCATAGTCTTCGCGCTGAAAGGTTTTAACCACCTTATTGGCACTTATATTTTCCTGCGCAATGGTGTTAAGATACGCCCTTGTTTCGCGGATACGACGGAAACAGGGTTTCATTTCAGTTGTAAGACGATATGTAAGAATAGCCACAAGCGGTACAATAATGGCAACAAGCGCAATGAAATAAAGGTCGCCCATAAACATTATTATAGCAACCGCACCTAAAAACGTTACGGAATATTCAATAATTGTGTAAACTGTAAATGCGTAAAACTGACGGATAAAATCCATATCGGCAGTTATGATGGTCATAATATCACCGGTACGGTGTTTGTCAAAATAAGAAAAGTCAAGCGACATTATTTTCTTAAAACATCTCTGACGCATTTTAAGACCCACATCCTGCCCGATTACAACAAGAGTATACTGATTGTAATACCAGACAAGCATACGTATGACCGTAAGCGTCATAAAGGTAATAAGAATAGGCATAAGAAGTGAATAACGCCCGTTACCAATAACGTCGTCAACAATGGATTTGATAAGATAGTTGGAACATAAAGGAATAAGTGAAATTAAAATTCCAAGAAAAACAACAACCAGATAACGTGTTGTCTGTCCTTTAAGGAGTTCTGCATAAAATTTGAATTTTTTCATAGCACTAACCCTCACTTATTACTATTTTCGAGGTTATTATAGCACGAAAAAGAGCCTATTTCAACCCTTTTGCAAGGCTTATTTTAGGAAATGTGCGCCTAAGCGGGCGTAATTTTAAGTTAAACGACTTTTTTGAAAAATATCTTTAAAATACTCCAAAATGCTACCTGATGTATTGAAAAAATTTTATATATGTGATATCATATAAAATAAGAGCAAAATGCAAAAGAGGAAATATAAATGACGTATGTAAAAGATTTTTTCGGACCGAACGTTCTTATAAACGAATCGGAGAAAATTGAAATAAAAAATATAGACGTATTTAAGAAAGAAAAGTGCGCTAAAATTGCTATCCGCCCGCATAGATTTTTATCTGCCGAAGAGGTGGCAAGCTTGAAAGTGGCGGCGGAAAAGATGATGAAAGGCTATAAAGCGGAAATTTCCTGCGATTATACGGGAATGACTATCAATTCGGAAAATCTTCTTATTTACAAAAGCTATCTTATAAACCGCATTTGCGAAGGTGCGTTTATTGCAAGATGTGAGCTTACCGATTCCAAATGGCAAATCGGGGATGGGGAAATTGTAATTACTACTTATTTTGGCGACGGACAGTATATAAAAGAATTTAAATGCGATGCAAAGCTTAAAAGAATATTGCTTGATGAAACAGGCAAAAACTATAACGTAACATTTAAGTTTAAAGAAGATGCAAAACGTGAAGACGAGCTTATACATAAGAAAGAACAGGAAGTAATTTCAAAAGACCCCGTTATAGTAGAAGAAAAACCGAAAGAGCCGGAGCTTCCAATGCCGGAAATCAAAAGCGTTATTGAAGATGAACCGGTGGAATATATGGGCGTAATCCGCGGTAAAAAGATTAATGATGAGCCGTTTCCGATTGCAAAACTTTCGGCAAGCCTTAACAATATTGTTGTTAAGGGTGACGTTCTGTCGGTTGAAACGCGTGAGCTTAAAAGCGGCAAAGTGCTTGTAAGCTTTGCGATTACGGACTACACAAGCTCGGTTAAAATAAAGATGTTTGAAGGGGCAAAATCCGATGCGCCCGATGATAAGAAAAAACGGGCACAGGAAAAACTCGATAAAATACTTGGCAAGCTTAAAGAGGGAATAAGAGTTATTGTAAGCGGCAGAGTAGAAATGGACGATTTTGAAAAAGAGCTTGTCATTATGGGCAAGGACATTAACCGGATTGAAAAAGAAGAGCGAACAGACAATGCAGGGGTAAAGCGTGTTGAGCTTCATATGCATACAAAAATGTCGGCAATGGACGGCGTTACGGAAGTAAAAGACCTTATTTCAAGGGCGGCAAGCTGGGGGCATAAAGCCATTGCAGTTACCGACCACGGCGTTGTGCAGGCATTTCCCGACGCGTTTGACGTGGCACGCAAAAAAGGCATTAAAATTCTGTATGGTGTTGAAGGCTACCTTCAGGGCGACAGCCTCAGTATTGCCTATAACGTAAATGACGATTATACAATAGATTCGTCGTTTGTTGTGTTTGATATTGAAACCACCGGGTTTTCGCAGGTGGATGACCGCATTATCGAAGTTGGTGCGGTAAAGGTTGAAAACGGAAACATTACAGAAAGATATTCAAGCTTTGTAAATCCGGGAATGCATATTCCGGATAACATTACCGAGCTTACATCCATTACGGATGCAATGGTAAAAGATGCACCGATGATAGACACCGTGTATAAAGAATTTGAAAAATTCTGTGAAGGATGCGTGCTTGTTGCACATAATGCAAACTTTGACGTTGGGTTTATGCGCGCACAGGCGGAACGTCTTGAAACGGAATTTAACTATTGCTACCTTGATACGCTTGACCTTTGCCGAGTTCTTTTCCCCGATAAAAAAAGACACGGTCTTGCGGCAATGGTAAAACTGCTTGATATTCAGCTACAGCATCATCACCGCGCGGTAGATGATGCAGAGGCAACCGCCGAAATACTCAAGGTATGCTTTAATATGCTCCGCGAAAAAGGTGTAACTGCGCTTGACCGCATAAACACCGACCTTGCGGCGGATGGCGGTAAGAAAAAGGATTATCATATAATCGTACTCGCAAAAAACAAACAGGGACTCGAAAATCTGTATCATATTATTACGGATTCGCATCTTAAGAATTTCCATAAACATCCCGTTATTTCAAGGGATCTGATAAACCGATACAGAGAAGGTCTTATAATCGGTTCTGCCTGCGAGCAGGGCGAGCTGTTCCGCGCAGTTTTAAACGGCGAGAAAAAACAAAAAATTGAAAAAATTGCCGAGTTTTATGATTATCTTGAAATTCAGCCGAATGGCAATAACGAATTTCTTGTGCGCAGCGGCAGAGTTGCAAACGAAAAAGCACTTTGCGATATAAACCGAAAGATTATTGCACTTGGTAAACAGCTCGGCAAGCTTGTGGTTGCAACGTGTGACGTGCATTTTCTTGACCCGCAGGACGAGGTGTTCCGCCGTATTCTTATGGACGGAATGGACTTTTCCGATGCCGATTTTCAGGCACCGCTATACCTGCGTACAACCGAAGAAATGCTTGATGAATTTAAATATCTTGGTGACGAACTTGCATACGAGGTTGTTGTTGAAAATACCAATAAAATTGCCGATATGGTAGACGATATAATGCTTCTTCCCGACGAACCGCACACACCTAAAATGGATGGTGCGGAAGAAGAAATTGTTGAAATTTCGGAAGGACGGGCAAAAGAAATATACGGCGAAGAAATCCCCGAAATTGTACGCGCGCGTATGGACAGAGAGCTTGGTTCAATCATAAAACACGGGTTCTCGGTGCTTTATATAATTGCGCAACGACTTGTTTCCAAATCATTATCCGACGGATACCTTGTTGGTTCCCGTGGTTCGGTTGGTTCGTCGTTTGTTGCGTATCTGCTTGGCATTACGGAAGTTAATGCGCTTCAGCCGCACTATGTTTGTCCGAATTGTAAACACAGTGAGTTTATAACTGACGGTTCTGTCGGCGCAGGCGTGGATATGGAGGACAAAAACTGTCCCGTTTGCGGTGCATTATATAATAAAGACGGACACGATATTCCGTTTGAAACATTCCTTGGTTTCGATGGCGACAAGGAACCTGATATTGACCTTAACTTCTCGGGTGATTATCAGCCGGTTGCCCATCAGTATACGGAAACGCTGTTTGGCAAGGGCTATACCTTCCGTGCGGGTACAATAGGTACTGTTGCGGAAAAAACCGCATACGGATTTGTTAAAAAATATTTTGACAAGCGTGGAATGATGCCGTCAGCGGCGGAAATTGACCGCCTTGTAAAAGGGTGTACGGGAGTTAAACGTACTACTGGTCAGCATCCAGGCGGTATCATGGTTGTGCCGAGAGATGAGGATATACATATGTTCTGTCCGGTACAGCATCCGGCAGACGATACGGAAAGTGATATAATCACAACGCATTTCGATTACCATTCAATATCAGGACGACTTCTCAAGCTTGATATTCTCGGGCATGATGACCCGACGGTAATAAGAATGCTGGAAGACCTTACAAATACAAAAGCAACCGATATTAAAATAGGCGACCCAAAAACTATGAGTATTTTCACATCAACCGAGGCGCTCGGTACTACAGCGGAAGCTATAAGAAGCAGCGTCGGAAGTTACGGAATCCCCGAATTCGGTACGTCGTTTGTACGTAAAATGCTTGTTGATACACAGCCGACCACATTTGCCGAGCTTGTGCGAATTTCAGGACTTTCGCACGGTACGGACGTTTGGCTTAACAATGCGCAGGAACTTGTACAGAACGGCACAGTTACCCTTAAAGAAGCCATCTGTACGCGTGACGATATTATGGTTTATCTTATCTATGCGGGACTTCCGAAAAAAGACTCGTTCAAAATAATGGAAAGCGTACGTAAAGGTAAAGGTCTTTCGCCCGAACAGGAAACGCTGATGCGTGATTCGGGCGTTCCCGAATGGTACATAGATTCCTGTAAAAAAATAAAATATATGTTCCCGAAAGCTCATGCTACGGCATATGTTATGATGGCATTTAGAATTGCGTATTATAAAGTTAATTATCCGAAAGAATTCTATGCAACATATTTTACTGTGCGTGCGGACGAATTTGATGCCGTTATTATGACGGGCGAACACGAAAATGTAATAAAACATCTTGACGAATATACTAACTTAGAAAATCCGACAGCAAAAGAAAAGAACGTTATCACCATTCTTGAAATGTGTAACGAAATGTATGCAAGGGGACTGAAGTTTACAAAAATTGATTTGTATAAGTCCCACGCTAGCAAGTTTATACCTACGGAAGAAGGCATTCTGCCGCCACTTTCGGCACTTCCGGGACTTGGTGTAAATGCGGCAAAATCTGTTGCGGAGGCAAGAAAAGACGGCGAATTTTTCAGTATTGAAGATTTGCGCGAAAGAAGTAAGGTTTCCAAAACGGTTATTGCGCTTTTAAAAGAACAGCACTGCCTTGACGGAATTCCCGAAACCGACCAGATTACAATGGATATATAGCATTTAATTTTCCGAAAACGCATATACTCGTGTTGGAGGAAAATTAAATGAAAACACAGTTTGAAAAGTGGATTTATATAAGCGTGCCGCTGATAGTGAGCTTATCGGCGGCGGGACGTCATATTTATAATCTAACAAATCAGGCGGAAATACTTGCGCCGTTTGTATCCATAAACAAAAGTATATGGGAATACTTAAAAACGCTTGTTTTTCCCATACTTATGTTCTGGGCGGCGGCATATTTTGCAAGATATCGCTTAAAAATAACAAGGGAGGCGGCTATAACAGGTGCAACACTTTCGGCACTGATGGCGCCGGTTATGACGGTGATGCTATACTATTTTTACATTTGCGCTTTTGGTGTATACAGCAAAGTCATTGATTTTCTAATAGTGGTATTTTCGGTTATGACATCACAGTTTACGACACACCATATATGCGTAAATATGTACCCGTCAAAACGGCAGAGCGTGCGGGCTTTTATGATTATAATAATCATGATTTCGGTGGTTATATTATTTACATATTATCCGCCTAAACTTCCGATTTTTATGGACCCCGAGACGGGAACCTACGGAATAAGAAGAATTATGGACTAAATACAAAAGATAAGGAGACTACTTATGAAACACGGATTTATCAAATGTGCGTGTCTTACGCCTGAAATAAGGCTTGCAGACTGCAAATCAAATGCTAAAGAAATAATATCTCTTATAAAAGAAGTCGCCGCATCGGGCGTGCGCCTTGCACTTTTACCGGAACTTTGTATAACCGGTGCCACCTGCGGAGATTTGTTTTTCCAGGAGAAACTGGTTTCCGGCGCAAAAGAGGCACTTTCTGATATTTTGGAAGGTACAAGACGTGCAAATATTGTTTTTTCGGTGGGATTGCCTTTTTCATTTGAAGCGAAACTCTATAATTGCACCGCAGTTGTGTATAAAGGGAAAATCCTTGGTATAGTTCCGTCAGCAAACGCAAACAGATATTTTGCGCCTGCTCCTGAAGAAACATTTGAAATTGATTTATTCGGCAAATTCACTCTTTTCGGTACGGATATTCTGTTTAAATGTGCCGAACTGCCCGAATTTTCGTTTGCGGCAGTAACGGGAAATGATTTCGGCATTTATTCGCTTGCCGAAAATCATGCGACAGAAGGCGCAAACATTATTCTTAATTCCGCAGCAGACCCAGAAACTGTCGGCAAAGCAGAAATAAGAAAAAATATGGCAAAAATGACAAGCAGTAAGCTTGTTTGCGGATATATGTATGCGGGTGTGGGCGATGGCGAATCAACAACAGATATGGTTTATGCAGGGCATAGCATAATCGCTGAAAACGGCGAAATTTTAGCCGAAAATGTGCCGTTTGAAAAAACTGCGGCAATAACTGATATTGATGTAAAAATGCTTGACGGCGAAAGAAAAAAAGCATACTATCCTGAAAGCACGGGCGAGTATGTAGAATGTCTTTTTGAAATGGAACTTGCCGACACACCGCTTACAAGAAAATACAGTAAATATCCGTTTATTCCGGAACTTGATAAGTGTGAGGATATTCTTAAAATTCAGGCGGCAGGCCTTGAAAAACGCCTTTCCCGTTCATACAGTAAAACCGCTATTATCGGTATATCGGGCGGTCTTGATTCAACGCTTGCGCTTATTGCAACAGTGCGTGCATTTTATAATCTTGGATGGGATAAAAAGAATATAATTGCGGTAACAATGCCGTGCTTCGGCACTACGGAAAGAACAAAAGGAAATGCCGAAAAGCTTTGCGAGGCACTTGGCGTAACACTTAAATGCGTAGATATTTCCGAGTCTGTAACAAAACATATCGAAGATATCGGTCACGATATAAATAATCATAACGCAGTTTATGAAAATGCACAGGCAAGAGAACGCACACAGGTGCTTATGGATATTGCCAATATGGAAGGCGGTATTGTAATAGGCACAGGCGATATGTCCGAGCTTGCACTTGGCTGGGCAACCTATAACGGCGACCATATGTCGATGTACGGCGTAAACAGCGGCATACCGAAAACACTTGTGCGCTATATTGTAAAATATGTTGCGGACGTATCGAAGGGCGAGCTTAAGGAAGTACTTGAAGATATTCTTGACACACCTGTAAGCCCCGAACTTCTTCCGCCGGAAGAGGGGGATATAGCACAGAAAACAGAGGATATTGTAGGTCCGTACGAGCTGCACGATTTCTTTATTTATTATGCAGTAAAGTACGCTTTTGAACCTAAAAAAATATACAGACTTGCGGCTGATAGCTTTGATGGGCAGTATGATGCGGAAACAATTCTTAAATGGCTTAAAACCTTTTACAGAAGATTTTTCTCGCAGCAGTTCAAACGTTCGTGCGTTCCCGACGGCCCGAAAGTAGGAGAAATTTCACTTTCGCCGAGAAGTGACCTTAAAATGCCGTCCGATGCGGCAGCAAACTTGTGGCTGTCTGAACTTGAATAATAAAAAGCACCTCGTTTAAGAGGTGCTTTAATTTTAAAAAATTACTGTTTCCCCTGCCGGAATTTTTACACATTCGCCGTCTTTTGTAGCCCATACGTCAATCTGCGTGGGGTTATATACAATACTTTCATCTGCGGAAATGTGCAGGGATTTTTGTGCAGTAAGATAGTCATATATTTCAATGTTTGTTGCATACCACACATTGTCAAACCCGCCGACTTTTTTGCAAAAATCTTCAATAAGGTCCCAGTTGTTATCCCTGTTAAACTCGTAACTGTGTCCCCATATGTAACAAAGCGCAGGATATGGGTTTTTACTGTTTACAAACTCAAGAAATTTTTCGGCAATTTCGGGCGTGAATTTGTGATGTCCTGTCGGTTTCCACCGCATAAAATCTTCGGGAAGTGAAAAGTTCATTGTTGATGCAACAACTCTACTGTAAACAATTCCACAGCTTTTGAGGGTGGAAATCACTTCGTCGTTATATGTACCGTAGGGGTAGGACATTCCACGAACAACATATCCGCAAAGGTTTTCAATATTTTTACGGTCATCAATTACTTCTTTTGCAACAGTTGCGGGCGCAACCTTTATAAGCGACGGATGGTTTACAGTATGTACCGCAACCTCGTGGTTTTTATAAAGGGTAGCTACCTCTTCCGATTTAATAACGGCGGGGTCAACATCAAATCTGCCGGAAATAAGGTGGAAAGTCCCGCGGACACCATATTTATTAAATATTTCAACAAGCCGTCTGTCGTGGGTATTACCGTCATCATAGCTCATTGTAAGTATAAGTTTTTTTCCTTCGTGAAAACGGTCAAGTAAAAGCATCTTATTCCTCCTGAATAAGTGCCGCTTTAACGGCATTTTTCATAAGCATTGCAATTGTCATAGGACCGACACCGCCGGGAACAGGTGTGATTGCACCGGCAACTTCTTTAACGTTTTCGTAGTCAACGTCACCGCAAAGCTTGCCGCTTTCATCTCTGTTCATACCAACGTCAATTACAACTGCGCCGGGTTTTATCATATCATCGGTTACAAATTTTGCTTTTCCTACAGCCGCAACAAGAATATCTGCACGGCGGCAAACGGTTTTAAGGTCAACTGTTTTTGAATGGCATATTGTAACTGTTGCATTTTTATGAAGAAGAAGCATTGCCTGAGGTTTACCTACAATATTGCTTCTGCCGATTACAACACATTCTTTTCCTGCCGGGTCAATTCCCGATTCGGCAATAAGCTCCATAACGCCTGCCGGTGTGCAGGGAAGAAAATCAAAATCGCCAATCATAATTTTACCAACGTTGACCGGATGGAATGCATCCACGTCTTTTTCCGGCGGAATAGCCGCAATAACCGCTTTTTCATCAAGATGTTTCGGAAGCGGAAGCTGAACTAAAATACCGCTAACCTTCTTTGAATCCGATAATGTCTTTATAAGGTCAAGAAGCTCATCTTGTGTGGTTTCGGCGGGAAGAGCGTATTCTTCTGAATAAATACCGATTTCTTCACAAGCCTTTTTCTTGTTGTTTACATATACTCTTGAAGCCGGGTCATCACCTACGATAACTACCGCAAGACCGGGGTTAATGCCTTTTTCTTTGAGGTCTGCCACCTGATTTTTGAGCTCCCCTTTTATTCTTGCTGAAACTTCCTTGCCGTTTATTATTTGTGCTGCCATTTTTATAATCTCCTTTCCTTTCGGGACGAACAAGACATTCCTTCCCGTACCCGATTAAATCCTCGCGTCCGGCTTTTATAAGAGCCTTTCGGACAAGCGAAGCATTTTCGGGTTTTTTATATTGTAAAAGTGCACGTTGCATCTGCTTTTCTTCCGTAGTTTTTGCAACGTATACTTTTTTCATTGTCATCGGGTCAAGACCGGTGTAGTACATACAGGTGGAAATTGTACCCGGTGTAGGGTAAAAATCCTGTACCTGCTGCGGATTAAGCCCCTCTTTTTTTAAGTATAGCGCAAGCTTTATTGCACTGTTTAAGGTGCTTCCCGGATGGCTTGACATAAGATAGGGGACAAGATACTGTTTTTTGCCTATCTTTTCATTTATTTTATAAAACTTATCTTTAAACGCATTATAAACATCATTTTTGGGTTTTCCCATCAGCTTCAGAACTTCATCACAGACGTGTTCCGGCGCAACCTTAAGCTGACCGCTTATATGATGTTCGCAAAGCTCGTTAAAAAACTCATCACTTTTATCCGCCATTATATAATCAAACCGAAGTCCTGAACGGATAAACACTTTTTTAATGCCTTTTATTTTGCGCAAGTTTCGTAAGAGGTCAAGATAATCCTCGTGCGAAACCTTCATATTAGGGCAAAGCTTTGGTGCCATACACTGCTTATTTGTACATACGCCGTGCTCAAACTGATGCTCGCATGCGGGCTCACGGAAGTTTGCCGTAGGACCGCCAACGTCGTGGATATAGCCTTTAAAATCGGGGTTCCACACGAATTTTTCTGCTTCCGTAATTATGGATTTATGGCTTCTACTTTGCACCATTCTGCCCTGATGAAATGCAAGGGCACAGAAATTACATCCGCCGTAACATCCTCTTGAGCTGATTATGGAAAACTGCACCTCTTCAATTGCGGGAATGCCGCCCATTTCATCATACATCGGGTGCCATTTCCGTTCAAATTTAAGTGCAAACACCCTGTCAAGCTCTGTCCGTAAAAGAGGTATTGCTGGTTTATTTGCAACAATATATTTACCGTCGTGTTCCTGCACAAGGGTTTTTCCTTTTATGGGATTATGCTCCGTATACTGCAGCCGCACAGATTCGGCATATGCTTTTTTTGATGCACATACGTCTTTGTATGACGGGCATATTTCGTAATCGGTAAGTCCGTCAAGGGTGTCCGCCAGATAAACTGTGCCGTCAATATAAGTAAGCTGTTTTATGTCATATCCGTTATTAAGTGCCTCGGCAACCTCGGTAAGGATTCTCTCGCCCATACCGTATATGAGCAGGTCAGCACCGCTGTCAAATAAAACACTGCGTCGCACCTTGTCATCCCAGTAATCATAATGTGCAAACCTGCGAAGTGACGCTTCAATTCCGCCTATGATTATCGGCACGTCTTTATATGCCTGACGAATGCGGTTGCAATATGAAATAGTTGCCCTGTCAGGTCTGTATCCTGCCTTGCCGCCGGGTGAATATGCGTCATCATGACGTTTTTTCTTTGCGGCGGTATAATGTGCAACCATTGAGTCTATATTACCTGCAGATACAAGAAAACCAAGACGAGGTCTGCCAAAACGTTTGAAATCTTCGGCGCTATTTACTTTAGGCTGGGGGAGGATTGCCACTTTAAACCCTTTGCTTTCAAGAACGCGTGATAAAATTGCACACGCAAAGGACGGATGGTCAACATAAGCGTCCCCGGTTACAAACACAAAATCGGGCGCATCCCAACCAAGTAAATCTATTTCCTGTTTTGTAACGGGAAGAAAATTACTGTTCATTTTCTCGCTCCATCATTTCGTTAAATTCCTGTCGTGTCATCTGAAGTGTACGGGGTTTGTTGCTTCCGTCATATGTAGAAATAACACGCTTTTTGTCAAGTATATCAATAAGTCTGCCGGCACGGGCATAACCTACTTTAAGACGGCGCTGAATCATAGATGCGGAAATCTGACCAAGTTCAAATGCAATTTCTGCTGCTTCAACAAACAGGTCGTCGTGGTCGGCGCTATTGTCGCTGCCGGAATTATGTCCGCCGCCTGCGGAGCTTACTTCAATAGTTTTGAGAACGTCGTTGTTATATTCGGCAGTTGTCTGTTCTTTTACAAAGTTTACAAGTGATTCAACATCTGTATCGGAAACAAAAGCACCCTGTACACGGTTGAGTTTGGATGCACCTGAAAGCATCATAAGCATATCGCCTTTACCCATAAGCTTTTCTGCACCGCCGCCGTCAAGAATTGTTCTTGAGTCTACGGCACTTGAAACCGCAAACGAAATACGTGACGGAATGTTGGCTTTGATAAGACCTGTGATAACGTCAACAGACGGACGCTGTGTTGCAAGAATAAGGTGCATACCTGCGGCTCTTGCTTTCTGCGCAAGACGGCAGATATAATCCTGAACTTCGTTTGCCGCAACCATCATAAGGTCGGCAAGCTCGTCTATTATAATTACAATCTGTGGAAGTGCCACAGCATTTTCGTCGCTTGCAGTAAGTTTTTTGTTATATCCTTCAAGGTCACGAACGCCAAATTCTGCAAATTTTTTGTATCTGTCTTCCATTTCGTTAACTGCCCAGTAAAGAGCACCTGCCGCTTTTCTCGGGTCGGTTACGATAGGTACAAGAAGATGCGGAATGCCATTATATACGCTAAGTTCAACAACTTTGGGGTCGACCATAACAAGTTTAACTTCCTGCGGAGTTGATTTGTACAAAATACTTGAAACAATTGTGTTTATGCACACACTCTTACCGGAGCCTGTAGCACCTGCAATAAGAAGGTGAGGTGTTTTTGCAATATCCATAACAACGGTGTTGCCGTTTATATCTTTACCAACTGCAACCGCAAGTTTGGATGGGTGGTTTTTAAATTCAGCAGATTCAATAATACTGCGGAGATATACTGTGGAAATAGAATCATTAGAAACCTCAACTCCAACGTATCCGGGAAGAACTTCAATACGCACGTTGTTTGCAGGAAGACGAAGTGCAATATCCTGATCAAGTGCGGTAATTTTGGTTACTTTTATACCCGGTGCAGGAACAACCTCATATCTTGTTACGCTTGAACCGCGTGTTATGTTTGTAACCTTAACATCAATACCGAAGCTTGCAAAAATTTCAACAAGACGTGCGGCATTGGCTTTAAGCTGGTCAATTTTGCCACCTGTATGTACCTTCGGTCCTTCGTAAAGAAGATCGGGCGAGGGGTATATATATTCCTGTATAATCGGCGGAGTTTCAATTTCTATGGGTATCATAGAATTGTCTTCTTTGTCATCGGCCTCTTTTTCGGGTGCAGATGCGGGAGCCGGAGTTTCTTCGGGCTTGTCCTCATTATTGTTATCAAGAGTATCGTTGATTACAACATCGTCTGTCATCCAGGTATACGCTTCAAGCTCTTCGTCGGGCTCATCATCTTCACCTGTGTATACCGCCTGGGTTTCAAACTCTTTTTCAAGGGATTTTACTGCCTTTTTTTCTTCGGCGCGGGTTTGTTTATATTCGGCAAATCCTTCTTTTGCTTTTGATGTAACCTTTCCAAACAGTTCGGTTACGGAAATTTCAAAAATTATAACTACTATTGCAACAACAATAATAAGAAGAACAATAGCCGCACCTACAAATCCGATAAGGGAAATAAACGGTTCAATAAGCGCGCCGAAAAGTCCGCCGCCGCCACCGCTTTGTGCAATTTCAAAATTGCGGATAACGCCCTCGAATTCATTGTCGGGCGCAAGACGATATATAAAATGATTAATCATTGAAAAAACAACCGGACAAAGACCTATTGTCCATATTTTTGCTTTTGATTTGGAACTGCTGTCAAGAAGTGACATTGCCGCGCAGGCAATAAGGACAACGGGCAGTGCGTATACCACATTGCCGAAAAGTCCGCGGAGCGTATCGGTGATAAAACGGCCGATAATACCGCCTCCCGAAAACCATATGCTTATAATAAAAAATATTCCAATCCCTACGCTGATAATAGGGAGTAATTCCTTTTTAACGGCAGAGGTCTGTTTGCCGGAAGTTTTTGCCGGTGTTTTTGATTTTTTTCGTACAACTTTTTTTGCCATTTGAAAAATCCTTTCAAAAATAGTATATATAGTAATATTATAGCATATAAATTATAAGATTTCCATAGCTTTTTCAAATTTTTTGAAAATGGCGGTATACTTGACTTTTAAAGCATAATAATATATAATTGGCGTAGTAGAAATTTGGAGGAAGGCTTATGTCAGCTAAATCAATGGGTCAGTCGGTTGCCAAGGGCTCGGCAATTCTTTTAATTGCAAACCTTATGGTTAAAATAATAGGCGCATTTTTCAAAATCCCGCTTCAGCATCTTATAGGAGATGAGGGGATGGGTTATTTCAATGCGGCATATAATATATATTCAGGACTGTTTGTGGTTGCAACTGCGGGTCTTCCGGTTGCAGTTTCAAAAATGGTATCGGAAAGTATGGTGCAGGGAAATCTTCGTGAAACCAAGCGCATATATAACACGGCATATGCAATTTTTCTTATTATAGGCGTGCTTGGAAGCGGTGCTCTTTTCCTGTTTGCCGACAAATGGGCGGCAACCACTAAATTTGTGAATTCCAATATTGCGGTTATGACAATTGCACCATCCATTCTTTTTGTATCTCTTATGTCGGTATACCGTGGATTTTTCCAGGGTATGTCCAATATGATTCCTACGGCGATAAGCGAGGTTGTGGAAGCTTCGGGCAAGCTTATTATAGGATATGTGCTTGCATATATTCTTCTTGACCGTGGTCTTCATATTGCGGCTTCGGGTGCTGTCCTTGGCGTAACTGCAGGGTCACTCATGTCACTTCTGATTCTTGCGGCTATCCATACAAAAAAGAAGAAATCAATTTATGAAAACATTGATAACGATAAAGAACCTGCACCGACAAAAACAATTCTAAAAAAACTTCTTATGATAGCAATCCCCGTAACAATAAGTGCATCTGTATTTACACTTACAAATATGATAGATACGGTGCTTATAGGAAGAAATCTTGACTCTATAAAACACCTTATTTCCGAAAGTCCGGTTGTTCTTTACGGCAGATATACAAGTAAAGCGGTGGTGCTTTATAATATGCCGCCAACACTTGTAATGTCGCTTTGTCTGGCACTTGTGCCGGCAATAGCAAGGGCGTTTGTGGTAAAGGATACAAAAACCGTAAGAGTAACAACCACACAGTCGCTTAAAGCGGCATATGTTTTTGCGCTTCCGTGTGCAGTAGGACTTGGCACGCTTGCAAGCCCGATACTTAAAATTCTGTTTAAATCAAGTGATGCGGCGCTTCTTCTTCAGCTTATTGCACCGGCAGTTGTGTTTGTTTCCATGGTGCTTGTAACAAACTCAATTCTGCAGGCAACGGGAAATGTTCTTATACCTGTGGCAAACATATTTGTTGGCGGACTTGCAAAAGTTATAATAAACTACGTTCTTGTAAGCAATCCTGCAATAAACATAAACGGTGCACCGATAGGAACAACCGTATGCTACTTTATTTATATGTTTTTAAACCTTATATACATCAGAAAAATAACAAAAGCGGATATAGGCTTTAATTTCTGGGTAAGACCGCTTCTTGCCGCTGTTGTAATGGGCGTAGTGGCATATTTTGTATATGGCATATTACCCGGCGACATTATAATTGTTAATTTTGTAATTGCCGGCGGATGCTCGGGAATTGCATATATTCTTACACTTCTTGTTTTCGGCGGCGTTTCAAAGGAAGATATTCTTTCGTTCCCGAAAGGTAAAAAAATTGCAGAAATTCTTACTAAACTAAAACTGTTAAGGGGATAATATGGATAAAAAATATTCGTTTTCTGAGCTCCGCGATATCGTGGCACGTCTTCGTGCGCCGGACGGATGCCCATGGGACAGAGAACTTAAAATAGAAGATATGAAAAACTATGTTATGGAAGAAGCCTACGAGGTTATTGATGCCATTGACGGACCAAGAGAAAAGCTTTCCGACGAGCTTGGTGACTTGCTTCTTCAGGTAATGATGCTGTCACAGATTTGTGCGGAAGAAAAAAGCTTTGATATAAACGATGTTATAACAATGATATCGGAAAAAATGATACGCCGTCACCCGCACGTTTTTGGTGATGTTGAGGCAAACACAAGCGAGCAGGTGCTTAAAAACTGGGATAAAATCAAAAGCGGCGAAAAGAATATGTCAACAGTGACACAACGTCTAAAGGACGTAACAAAAACGCTTCCGGCACTGCTTAAAGCGGAAAAGGTGCAGACCCGCGCGGCAAAAGTGGGGTTTGACTGGGAGGAAATAGAAGATACACTTAAAAAGCTTGAGGAAGAAGTTGCAGAACTTCGCCTTGCGGTTAAAAATAAAGACAAAGAAAACATTTTTGAAGAAATGGGCGATACGCTTTTTGCGGCAGTGAATGTTTCAAGGTTTGCGCGCGTTAACCCCGAGCTTGCTCTTGAAGGGTCAATAAACAAGTTTGTAAACAGATTTGAATATGTTGAAGAAAATGCAAACGGGCAGGGCAGAAACCTTGAGGATATGACCCTTTATGAAATGGACAAGCTGTGGGATGAAGCCAAGGAAAACGGCATAAAATAACGCAACTCCCTGTTTTATTGTGCAATTTCAATAAAACAAGCCCTTGAAAACGATAAAAATGACGATTTTTCGCATAAAAAAAGGATTTTCAATATTTAATATAGAAAATTTATATATCACAATTTTAAGGAGGAAAAGGACTATGAATAAGGCAGATTTAGTAGCAAGCATTGCTGCAAAAGCTGGACTCACAAAGAAAGACGCAGAAGCTGCATTAAACGCAGTTGTAGCATCTATCGAAGAAGCACTCGTTAAAGGAGACAAAGTAGCATTAGTTGGTTTCGGTACATTCGAAACAAAAACACGTGCTGCAAGAACAGGTATCAACCCGCGCACAAAACAGGCTATCAAAATTCCTGCTTCTAAAGTTCCTGCTTTCAAAATCAGCAAAGCATTAAAAGACAAAGTAGCTGGCAAATAATTGAACTTACTATATAAGGGCAGAAAAAGCGCATTTTTCAGAATGTGCTTTTTCGGTCCTTATATTTTTTTCGGAGGAAAAATGAGGATAGACAAATATCTTAAGGTTTCGCGCCTTATTAAAAGAAGAACAGTTGCAAACGATGCCTGCGAGCAGGGTCGTGTAATGATAAATGAAAGAAATGCAAAACCCGGTGACCGTGTAAAAGAAGGGGACATAATCACCGTTACATTTGGTGACAAGGTGCTGAAAGCGCGTGTTGAACGAATTGCGGAGCACG
>JAZRHB010000067.1:0-5796 GCA_045644605.1 Clostridia bacterium | reverse complement strand
AAAGGATGACATAAATGAGTAAGAATATCAGATGTTTACTTGACATAGTTAAATATGCGCTTGGCGGAGAAAAGTGTGATATACCTGCCGATACGGACTGGAAAGAACTTGTAAAGCTTGCAAACACACAGGGTCTTGTTGGTATGATGTCGCACGTAATCGGCGAGCTTCCCGCCCCCGATATAGTTAAAGAATTTCTTGAAGCACACAGAATGAAAATGGTGTTTAAGGAAACCAATCAGGACGCGCTTGTGGGGGGGATTTTAAAGGATTTTGAGCACCTGGGCATAAAAGCAATGCCTATGAAAGGGTATATCCTTAAAAATCTTTATCCCGCATCTGAAATGCGCGAAATGGTGGACGTTGATATTCTTATTGATATTGCCCAGTATGAAGAAATAAAACCGATAATGGAGAAAAACGGTTTTACTTTTGATAAGGAAAGTGCGCACGAATATGTGTTTATCCGTCTTCCTGCCGTTGCGGTTGAGCTTCATAAAACAATTGTTCCCGAATATAACAGTGAACTTTATGCATATTATGGTGACGGCTGGAAATTTGCAAAGAAAAAAGCGGGATACGAACACATATATGAAATGTCGAAAGAAGATTTTTACATATATAATGTAGTTCACTCGGCAAAACATTACATCGGTTCGGGAATAGGTATGCGCCACGTGGTTGATATGTGGGTGCTTAAAAAAGCATATATGCCCGATATGGATAAAACATATATTGAATCAGAGCTTGAAAAGCTCGGCCTTACAAAATTCAATAAAATGATGTGTGACCTTGCAGATGCTTGGTTTGGCGTGGGCGAAATGTATGATGAACTTAAATATATGGAAGAGTTTATTTTAGGCGGCGGTGTGCTTGGCACTGTGGAAAGAGCCAATGCCGCAGAAATATATCGTAATTCAATAGAAAAAAGCTATACCGAAGTTAAAAAGGAAAGTCTTAAAACACTTATTTTCCCGAAGCTTTCGGTTTTGAAAGCGAAATATAAAATACTTGAAAAACTGCCGTTTTTATATCCGTTTGCCGTAATATGGCGCGGCATATGTGCAATAATCAGGAAAGATGCCGTAAGGGGAATAAAGAAACGAACAGTAGATACGCAGGAGCTTGACGATTTTGCAATGCACTGCGAAATTGCGGGACTTCGCAAGACATTATAGGAGAAAAGAAATGAAAATACTTGTAACTGGAGCAAAAGGGTTTGTGGGTAAAAACCTTGTGGCACAATTGTGTAATATTAAATCGGGCAAGGCAAAAAATTATCCGCTTTCGCAGGATATAACAATCTATGAATATGATGTGGATACAAATCCCGAGCTTCTTGACATCTACACAAAGGATGCGGATTTTGTGTGTCATCTTGCAGGCGTAAACCGCCCGAAAGATGCGTCGGAATTTATGACAGGAAACTTCGGATTTACGGATACACTTCTTACATCCCTTGCCAAAAATAAAAATAAAGCTCCCGTGCTTATTACCTCATCTATTCAGGCGGCACTCGACAATCCGTACGGACAGTCAAAAAAAGCGGGCGAGGACCTTATATTTGAATACGGCAGGGCAAACGGCGTAAAAACCCTTGTTTACAGACTGCCCAACGTATTCGGCAAATGGTGCAGACCCAACTACAACAGCGCGGTTGCAACCTTCTGCAATAACATAGCAAACGACCTTGAGATAACTGTAAACGACCCGTCGGTTACAATGAATCTTGTTTATATAGATGATGTTGTGGACGAATTCATATCCGCCATCAGCGGAAACGAAACACGTGACGGTAATTTCTGCCGCGTCCCGACAGTGCATACAATAACACTCGGCGAAATTGCATCATTGATTTATAAATTCAAAAATCAGCCCGAAACACTTGTAGTACCGGAAATTCCGCCAGACTCATTTGAAAAGAAACTTTATTCAACATATCTTTCATATCTGCCGGAAGAAAAAGTAAAATTCCCGCTTAAAATGAATGTTGATGCAAGAGGAAGCTTTACCGAGCTTATCAAAAGCGAAAAAACAGGTCAAGTAAGTGTAAATATTTCAAAACCGGGCATAACAAAAGGTCAGCACTGGCACAATACCAAATGGGAATTTTTCATTGTGGTATCAGGCCGAGGACTTATTGAACAAAGGAAAATCGGCACCGATAAGGTGCTTCGGTTTGAGGTTTCCGGCGAAAAAATTGAAGCAATACATATGCTTCCTGGATATACTCATAATATAATAAACTTAAGCGACAAGGAAGACCTTGTAACGGTAATGTGGGCAAACGAAGCGTTTGACCCGAATAAACCCGATACATATTTTGAAGAGGTGTAGAGTTATGGCAAAACTTAAACTTATGACAATAGTAGGTACAAGACCGGAAATCATCCGTCTTGCAGCAGTAATCAAAAAATGCGACAAATATTTTGATCAGATTCTTGTACATACCGGTCAGAATTATGATTATGAATTAAATCAGGTTTTCTTTGATGACCTCGGACTTCGTGCGCCGGACTTTTATCTTGATGCAGTGGGCTCTGACCTTGGTGAAACCATAGGTAATATTATTGCAAAATCCTATAAGCTGATGGTAGATGAGAAGCCTGATGCGCTTCTTATCCTCGGTGATACAAACTCCTGTCTGTCGGCAATTTCGGCAAAAAGACTGCACATCCCGATTTTCCATATGGAAGCGGGTAACCGTTGCTTTGACGAATGTCTGCCGGAAGAAACAAACAGACGTATTGTTGACCATATTTCAGACGTAAACCTTTGCTATTCCGAGCACGCAAGAAGATACCTCAACCACGAGGGTACTGCAAAAGAAAGAACATATGTAACAGGCTCGCCTATGGCGGAAGTTCTGCACGATAATTTAGAGTCAATAACGAAAAGCGACATTCTTTCACGTCTTGGTCTTGAAAAAGGAAAATACATCCTTCTTTCTGCACACAGAGAAGAAAATATAGATACTGAAAAGAATTTTTTCAGTCTTATGAACGCAGTAAACGCAATGGCAGAAAAATACGATATGCCGATTCTTTATTCCTGCCACCCGAGAAGTGCAAAATTTATTGAGCAGCGCGGCTTTGTGTTTGATAAACGAGTAATTCAGAATAAACCTCTCGGCTTCCACGATTACAATAACCTGCAGATGAATGCATTTGCGGTTGTATCCGACAGCGGTACACTTCCGGAAGAAAGCAGCTTTTTCCTTTCCGTTGGAAATCCCTTCCCGGCGGTTTGTATAAGAACAAGTACGGAACGTCCCGAAGCAATGGACAAAGGAAACTTTATTCTTGCCGGAATAACAACCGAACAGGTGCTTCAGGCGGTTGATACAGCGGTTGAAATGAACAAAAACGGCGACTACGGCATCCCTGTTCCGAACTATGTGGATGAAAACGTGTCCACCAAGGTTGTGAAATTTATTCAGAGCTATACGGGTGTAGTTAACAAAATGGTGTGGAAAAAATATTAAAAACCACATAAACACAAGAGGTTTGATTGGTAATATTGCTAAATTTTTAACATTTTTCTTGACAAATGTTAGAAACTCACATTATAATAATAAATGTAACATTTGTGCAAAGTTGCTAACCTCAGCTTTGCACAACATTTTTCTTCATTAAAGGAAGGAGTTTTAATTATGACATTTGAGATAAGTGCTGCAATTTTTGTTGTAATTGCTGCTGTAATAGGACTTGCATTTGCAATATATAAGTTTTATTGGGTTAAAAAAATGCCCGAAGGAACAGAGCTTATGGCATCAATTTCAGCAAAAATAAGAAAAGGTGCAATGGCTTACTTAAAACGCCAGTATAAAACAGTAACCATTTTCTTTGTAATAATGCTCGTTATTCTGATTGCAATGGCATATGCAGGGGTACTTACCTGGTTTGTACCATTCGCATTTGTAAGTGGTGGATTTTTCTCGGGACTTTCAGGCTTTGTAGGAATGAAAATTGCCACATATGCAAACAGCAGAACGGCTAACGGCGCACGTCAGGGACTTAATAAAGGTCTTAAAATAGCTTTCTCAAGCGGAACCGTAATGGGTCTTACTGTTGTAGGTCTTGGACTTCTTGATATTGGTGTATGGTTCCTTATTCTTAATGTATTTTTAACAGACCCTGTTGAAATAACATCAGCAATGCTTACATTCGGTATGGGCGCAAGCTCAATGGCACTTTTTGCAAGAGTAGGCGGCGGTATCTTTACAAAAGCTGCAGACGTAGGTGCCGACCTTGTTGGTAAGGTAGAAGCAGGCATCCCTGAAGATGATCCCAGAAACCCGGCTGTTATTGCCGATAACGTTGGTGACAACGTTGGTGACGTTGCGGGTATGGGCGCCGACCTTTACGAATCATATGTTGGTTCTGTTGTTTCTGCAGCAGCACTTGCTGCAGCAGCAGGTCTTGGAATGACAGGCGTTGTAATTCCTATGATTATTGCGGCAATAGGTATTGTTGCTTCAATCATCGGTACTTTCTTTGTAAGCACAAAAGAAGGCGCAACTCAGAAAGACCTTCTTGGCTCACTTCGTAAAGGAACATATGTAAGTTCAATAATTGCCGCTATAGGCGCAGGCGCACTTATATATACACTTCTTCCACAGCACACAGGTGTTTTCTGGGCAGTTGTTTCCGGTCTTCTTGCCGGCGTTCTTATAGGATTTTTCACAGAATACTATACATCCGATTCATATAATCCGACAAAACGCCTTGCAGGCTCTTCTGAAACAGGTAGCGCAACAATTATAATAGATGGTCTTGCACTTGGAATGAACTCAACTGCAATTCCGGTAATTATAATTGCAATATCGGTACTTTTCAGTTACTTTATTTCAGGTGGTGCAAGCTCATTTGCAATGGGACTTTACGGAATTGGTGTTTCGGCGGTTGGTATGCTTTCAACACTTGGTATCACTCTTGCAACAGACGCTTACGGTCCGGTTGCGGATAATGCCGGTGGTATTGCAGAAATGGCAGGACTTGAAAAAGAAGTTCGCGAACGTACAGACGCTCTTGATTCTCTCGGTAACACAACAGCGGCAACAGGTAAAGGCTTTGCAATCGGAAGTGCGGCACTTACAGCACTCGCACTTATTGTTTCCTATACAGATAAAGTAACACTTCTTGGCGGAGAACTCCAGCTTTCAATAACAAACACACCGGTACTTATCGGTCTGTTCATCGGTGCAATGCTTCCGTTCCTCTTCAGTGCATTCACAATGCAGGCGGTAGGGCGTGCGGCACATAAAATTGTTATAGAAGTTCGTCGTCAGTTCAGAGAAATTGCAGGTCTTATGGAAGGCACAGCAGAAGCAGATTACGAAACCTGTGTAGACATCTGCACACGTTCATCTCTTAAAGAAATGATTATCCCGGCGGCACTCGGCATTGTAGCACCTATCGCTGTAGCACTTGTTCTTGGCGTTAACGGAGTAGTAGGTATGCTTGCAGGCGCACTCATCACAGGCTTTGCAATTGCAATTATGATGGCAAACTCCGGCGGTGCGTGGGATAACGCAAAAAAATATATTGAATCCGGAAACTTTGGCGGAAAAGGCTCTGATAACCATAAAGCCGCAGTTGTAGGCGATACTGTAGGTGACCCGTTCAAAGACACAGCAGGTCCTGCAGTAAACATCCTCATCAAACTGCTCAGTATGGTATCAATCGTATTTGCAGGCGTAGCAGTAAAATTCAATTTGTTTGATATAATCGCAAATTTGTTTAAATAATATATAAAACCAAAAGGGTGAAAGCATCTGCTTTCACCCTTTTTATA
>JAZRHB010000066.1:0-13072 GCA_045644605.1 Clostridia bacterium | reverse complement strand
TAGACGGAATCGAAGTCATAAAGAAAATCCGTTCATGGTCTAATATGCCGATTATTGTTATCAGCGCAAGAAGCGAGGACTCAGATAAAATAGAGGCTCTTGACTGCGGTGCTGATGATTACTTGACAAAACCGTTTTCTGTTGAAGAACTTCTTGCAAGGCTCAGGGTAACACAAAGAAGATTAAACTATCAAAGCCAAGTGGCTGCATCCGAGTCAATGTTTACAAACGGAAAGCTTAAAATAGATTATGCAGCAGGATGCGCATATCTTGATGATGAAGAAATGCACCTTACCCCGACAGAGTACAAGCTGCTTTGCGTGTTGTCGCAAAATGTAGGAAAGGTGCTTACACATAAATTTATTGCAGAAAAGATTTGGGGCAGTGCATGGGAAACCGATATAGGTTCTCTTCGTGTGTTTATGACAACACTCAGGAAAAAGATTGAAAAGCTTCCGGACTCGCCGCAGTATATTCAGACGCATATAGGTGTCGGGTACAGAATGATGAAGGTTGAATAGATGTCTATTTAGCAAAGAAACTGGCATCTAAACCATTCGGCTCTTCCAAAACAGAGAGAATGTGTTTTCACATTCTCTCTGTTTTTTTGTCCAATCTTCAGGGACTCGAACCAGAAAAGGGAGCGAGAGAAACGAGCGACAAAGAAACAGTCCGGTGGACTGTTTCGCCTTTTCTCCAAGCGAAGCGCGATAAAGTCCCTGAAGGCCCACCAGAAAAAAGACATTATTCTACAAAGAATAATGTCTTTTTTCATATTAGGCTTACCTATATGACTTAGACGAAATTCAGACTGCAAATATTATTGCAAAAAACGCTTTTGAAAATACCAAACATAATTTTTTTCTGAAGAAATAGGAAATCACAAGAAAATCTACTGTAATTTATAAAACTATTTACTTTATTTAGCGTTTTTTGTATAATTAAAGAAAATAGGATGTAGAAATGGATATAATTGATTATAAATTGCTAACGTGTCTTAAAGAAAATTCAAGAGAAAATGCTACAAATATTGGAGCAAAAATTAATTTGTCTACGTCTGCAGTTATTGAAAGAATAAAAAAGCTTGAAAATTCAGGAGTTATAGAAGGCTACACTACTATTGTTAATCAAAGAGCCTTAGGGTGTGAGATTACGGCGTTTATATCTGTTAGCCTTGAACACCCGAAGTATAATGATGAATTTATTCGTATGGTTAACGAAAGCGATTCAATTTTAGAATGTCATTATATTGCAGGCGATTTTGATTTTATTCTTAAGATTATTACCCAAAAGGGAAAAATGCTGGAAGATGTCTTAAACTATATTAAGGGCATCAATGGTGTATCGTTAACACGCACGTCAGTTGTTCTTACAACAAATAAGTGTGATGTATGTCTTATTCCTGATATCAAGAATGAATTGAATGAAAGGTAAATAACAATGGAAATTATCAGTATGATGATTTCAAAATGATTAATGACACAAAAGGACATCCGGCAGGGGATGAAGTGCTCAAAAAAGTTGCAAAAATTCTTTTGGAGGTTTTCCCTAAACCTAAATTTAAGGTTTTTCGCATAGGTGGGGATGAATTTGCTGTTTTATCTAAAAATATATCCGAAAAGGAAATTATCAAATCCTTACTTGAGGTGCGAAAAAAACTGACATGTGAAAACATAGGGGTATCAAGCGGATATTCAATAATCAACGGAAATTTTGATGAAGCAATCAAATATGCGGATGAAATGCTGTATGCAGATAAATTATTGAAAAACCACAGTAACAGTTCCGTATAATCCATCCCATTCTCCCCAATACTACCTTTGAGGTGATTTTATGGCGAAACAGGGAATGAAACGTCCGGACAGGACGCACGTACAGCCGAAAAATGACGTAGCGCCGGTGCCGGAAATTCAGGGCAAGGCAAAACATGGCAAGAAAAAGGCAAATCCCATTATTGCGGGGACGGTGTCGCCGTCGCAGAAGGTATATCATACCGTGCCGCACGCGAAAGAAAAACCGATATCGTCTGCATACTCTGTCATTGATGGGGATTTGGCACGGGACAACCTTGAAAATGACTTGTCTGCGGCGGATTTACAGGATTTATAAAAAAGCACCCGAAAGGGTGCTTTTTTGGTGCTTGGTGATGTTTTTTTGTAATCCGAACTAAAGGCTCACAAGAGTTACATCCATGAAAGAAAAGCAAAAAAGAACATAAAAAGTGTTGCCTTATAAAAGATATTATGTTACAATTAAAGCAAGAATCTGAATAAGTGAGGGAAATTATGAACAGAATCAATTTATACAAAGAGTTTTTTGTTGAAAAAGAAAGAACGATTTTTGCCGGAGGAAATCTTAAAGCGACTATTTTTAAGTATTCTACCGGAATTGAAGCGGTAAAACTTTCAAACGAAAAGGGTTATGTAACACTTTTGCCGTTTGTTGGTCAGCAAGTGTGGGATATGGAATTTTTAGGACATAATCTGGTTATGAAATCAATTTATGATGAGCCTGAAAACTGCTACACCTTCTATGGCGAAAGCTACGGCGCATTTTTGATGCATTGCGGACTTACTGCTATGGGTAATCCTACAAGCGAAGACACACATCTTCCGCATGGTGAACTTCCTATTGCAAAGTATAATGAAGCATACATAATAACAGGGGAAGATGAAAAAGGAAAATACATTTCTCTTAGCGGAAGCTATTCATTTAAAAGAGCATTTGAACATAATTATGAATTCAGTCCCGAATGCAGACTTTATGAAAATGCATCTACCATTGAAATGCATATAACTTTAGCGAATAAAAAAGACCTTCCACTTGAATATTTCTACCTTTGCCACATCAATTACCGTCCTGTTGACGGGGCGCAGCTTTACTATACGGCAAAGCCTGAAAATATTACTGCACACCACGAAGTGCCGGAAGGATATCCGGAACCGCTTGCAACTAAAACAAATGAATATCTTGATAAACTTGACAAAGATATTTCAATTATGAATACAATCGACCCGAAAGCACAGAGCTATGCACCGGAAATTGTGTTTACATGTAAATATGATGCGGATGAAAATGGTGATGCTCACACAATGCAGCTTCTTCCGGATGGCTATGCGTGCTATGTATCACACAAACCGGGTGAATTGCCGTATGGCGTAAGATGGGTTGCAAGAACAGCAGACGAAGATGCTTTGGGTATGGTTCTTCCTGCAACTGCTCAGCACATGGGTTATCTGTATTGCAAGAAAAACAAACAGGAAAAATATCTGCAGCCGGGCGAATCACTTACATATCATATCACAACAGGTATTCTTTCTCCGGAAGAAAGCGGTATGATGAAAAATAAAATCGAATCACTTTAAAACACCAAAAAGGAGCCTCTCGGCTCCTTTTTATTTTGCGTAATCTGAACTCAGCTGTCCGCAGGCGGCATTCATATCGCTGCCGAATTCACGGCGGATGGTGACATTTATACCTTGCTTTTTAAGTATATCATAAAATTCAAGAACACGTTTTTTACTGCTCGGCTCAAATGAAGTCGAGCGTGTTTTGTTATAGGGAATGAGATTTACATAGCAGTTAAATCCTTTAAGAAGAGCTGCAAGCTCAAGTGCACATTCATCCAAGTCGTTTACGCCCGATATCATTATATATGCAAACGTAACCTTTTTGCCCGACTTTTCGGTATATGCGCGCGCGGCATCCACAAGCGAGTCGATGGGATACGCCTTATTTATCGGCATCAGCTTATCCCGAAGTGCATCATTCGGTGCATGCAGACTTATTGCAAGTGCAGGCGCGGCGGTGCGGTCTGCAAACCTAAGAATTTTCGGTACAATTCCCGCAGTTGAAATTGTAATATGGCGGGCGGGAATGGAAATGCCCTGCTGATGCGATATTATATCCGTAAAATTCATTACATTATCATAATTGTCAAACGGCTCGCCAATTCCCATAAGCACAACGTGTGAAACGGAAATGCCGAGAGTGTTGCGGAGATATAGTACCTGATGCACCATTTCGTGTGTTTCGAGATTTCGGACTTTTTTCAGTTTGCCGCTTTCGCAAAAAGCGCAGTCCATATTGCAACCGACCTGAGTGGACACACAAACCCCGTTGCCGTATCCGTGTTTCATAAGCACGGTTTCAATGGTGTTGCCATCGGCAAGACGGAATAAATACTTGCAGGTGGTTTCGGTTTCGGATTTTGTTATAAGGTCTATAGCCGAAAACTCAAAATCCGCTGAAAGTCTGGTTTTGATGCTGTCCGAAAGCTCTGCTATATCAAAAAAAGAAGATATTTTATCTTTGTAAAGTGCGGCAAAAACAATTTTTGCCTTTGCGGGATTTTCCCCGAAAGATTTGAAATAATCTTCAAGCATCTTTACACTTTGTCCGTATATATTCATAAAATTACCTCACATCTTTATGTACCTTAATTATATATGAAATAATCCCTGTTGTAAAGGATTATTGTATTGCAAATGCAATAAAACGGTGATATAATTGATACATAATGTATAAAGGAGCAATAAAAATGAAAAAACTAGTATCTTTTGTGCTTGTATTAATTCTTATACTTTCGGTAATGGCAATTACCGCACTTGCGGAGGGCGAAATTTCCGTTGTTGTAAACGGCGAAAAGCTTGAAATGGATGTTCCCGCGCAAGCTTTTCCCGTATATGACGAAGGCGGCAATTATGTTGGTGACAGAACAATGGTGCCAATACGTGCAATAAGCGAAAAACTGAACTGCGACGTTTATTGGGATGATGCTACCCACGGAGTTACACTTTACAGAAAAAACAATCTTTACATAATGTGGGAGGGAGCCCCCACAGCATTTCATCTTGACGGGCCGGCACTTTCAAAAGGCTATACAATGGATGTGCCGCCGACTATTGTAAACGGAAGAACACTTCTTCCCGTAAGGGCGGTTTCCGAAATTATGGGAGCAAAGGTTGAGTGGATTGAAGAAACAAATACGGTAGATATAAAATATGACCTTGGCGAGATTGAAGATAATGCAGGAGTAGCCGAATCGGTTAATATTTATCAGATACTTCTTTTGCAGCAGTATGATGAATATGAAGCTTTTGTAAACGGCAGCATTGAAGGAGTAACGGGCAAAATTGTTATGGAAGACGGCGGCGAAATAGAGTTTGAGCTTTATCCGCAGTTTGCTCCCGAAACCTGCGCAAAATTTATTGAGTGTGCAAAATCGGGATTTTATGATAATACGGTATTTCACCGCGTTATAAAAGATTTTATGATTCAGGGCGGCAGTAAAACCAAAGCAGGAGAATGGAAATCATCGGAAAGCATATCGGGTGAATTTGTAATGAACGGATTTTTTAACCTGCTTTCGCATAAAAGGGGAACACTCTCTTTTGCAAGGGGAGAAGAAAACAACAGCGCTACTCAGCAGTTCTTCATCTGCCATCAGGATGCGGCTTTTCTGGACGGAAACTATGCCGCATTCGGAGTGGTAACCTCGGGAATGGAAACGGTTGATAAAATTGCAGTTGCAGAAACGGACGAAAACGACGAGCCGATAACTCCGGCAATTGTAAAACAGATTATAATAAATGAATAATAATTGACATAAGATGCCAATTGTGGTATAATAATTCATATTTTGAAAATTGGGGGAACAACAATGAAAATTCTTGCACTTATTGTTTACTTCGTTGCAATGCTGGCAATCGGCGTATATTTCTTTGTAAAAGCAAAGAGTGCAAACGGAGAAAAAGAATATTTTTTAGGCGGACGTTCAATGGGTCCGTGGGTTACGGCAATGAGCGCACAGGCTTCCGATATGAGTGGCTGGCTCCTTATGGGTCTTCCGGGAAGTATCCTTGCGGCAGGTCTTGGTCAGGTCTGGATTGCAGTAGGTCTTGCAATCGGTACAGCTCTTAACTGGATTATCCTTGCAAAAAGACTTCGCAAATTCTCAAAAGCGGCAGGCGATTCAATCACACTTCCGCAGTACCTTTCAAACAGATTTGCAACCAGCAACCCGGCACTTAAAATCATCTGTGCGGTAGTATTTTTAATCAGCTTCACAATCTATGTTGCATCAGCGTTTAAAGCCGGACAGGGCGTATTTACAAACGTGCTTCCGGGTGTTGACCCGCAGGTTGCACTTATAATATTTGCTGCTATCGTTCTTGTATATACATTCCTCGGCGGATATAAAGCTGTTTGCTGGACTGACTTTTTCCAGGGAATTTTGATGCTTGTTGCACTTCTTGCAGTGCCGATTATAATTAAATTCACACAGAACCTCAATCCTGAAAGCTTAAACATTCTGTACAACAGCTCTGCATTCAACACAAACCCGTTTGCAGCACCTCCGTCAGAAATTATTTCAGGTCTTGTTTGGGGTCTGGGATATTTCGGTATGCCGCATATCCTTGTAAGATTTATGAGTATTGAAAAACCGAGTATGATTAAAAAATCTGCTACAGTTTCAATTGTATGGGTTATCCTTACACTTGGCGCAGCAGCATTTATTGCTACATACGGCAGAATAATGGTTGGAATGGGCACACTTGAAGTTGCAAGTCAGGAGCTTGTTTTCATAGCAATTGTTAACAAATTATTCCCGGCGTTTATTGCAGGACTTCTTCTTTCTGCAATTATTGCGGCATCAATGTCAACAGCAGATTCACAGCTTCTTGTTGCATCATCCTCATTCACAAGTGATATTTATAAACCAGTAATCAAGAAAAATGCATCCGAAAAAGAGCTTCTTTGGGTTGGACGACTTGTAGTTGTTATCATTTCCGTAATTGCATACTTTATGGTTGCCAGCGGAAAATGCGGAACAATTATGGATATGGTTGAAAATGCATGGGGACTTTTCGGTGCAGCATTCGGACCGGTTGTAATTCTTTCGCTGTTCTGGAAACGCTTTACATACGCTGGTGCAGTTGCAGGTATTGTTGCAGGTGCGGTTGTTGATATAGTATGGCTTTTGTACTACAAAGCATCTACCGGAATATACGAAATTCTTCCGGGCTTTGTTGCAGGTCTTGTTGTAGCAATTATTGCTACACTTATCTCAAAAGCACCGTCCGACGAAGTTGTTGCAATTTATAAAAGAGCAACAGACAATTCAATCGACGATTAATTTAAAAAAGCCGCTGAATTTCAGCGGCTTTTTTGTTTTTGAAGTGCCAGTAGATATAAAATTTAAGGAATTGTTTTTCTTTGGTTGATTTAACATAATGATTATGGTAAAATAATTATATTCTGTTTTTGCGGAATAAAAGAGTGTATATAAAAAGCAGAGGTGCACCGACACAACCGAAGATTATATCAAGCATTGTATCAGTAAGTGAGCCACCTTGCGCGTTGGTTTTTAAAATATTGTCGCCGGTAAATTCCCATATTTCCCAAAGTCCGGCAACGCCAAAAGCAAAGGAAATGGAAAACAAAATATAAAGTCGGTTGTTTTTTTTGTTTCCGCCGTAAAATATATAAATTTCTTTGCCAATTTGTGCAAATAATAATCCAGACAGGAAATGAAGAAGTTTGTCCCACCATGGAATAAGCTCATAAAAACCCAAAACCGTTCCTGCAAAAACCGACATTAAAATAAATGCAATACAAAGATTGAATGTTGCTTTTTTAAGGAATATAAATTTTTTTTGGATTAATATGGCAGTGGCAAAAGAAGCAAGCGCAGAGACTGCCCCGAATAAAACGCTACTGTTCATTGTTATAATACCATATATAAGAAGTGCAAGCGGAAAAAGGCTTGCAAAAAGTGCGAAAACAAACATAATATCACCCTTAATTATTATTTAAACTATTTTATATTGTAATAATACAAATTATTCTTGGGAGGAAAACAAATGTCCGAAACAGTTTTCAAATATTTTGAAGAAATAAGCCGTATTCCGCGCGGGTCGGGGAATATGGAAAAAATAAGTGCCTATTGCGAAAAGTTTGCAAAAAAACATTCTCTTGAATATGTACGAGACGATGTAAATAATGTTATTATTTATAAACCTGCATCGGAAGGATATGAAAATGCATCTCCCGTAATCCTGCAGGGTCATCTTGATATGGTATGCCAGAAGGACGAGGGTATTGATATAAACTTTGAAACAGACGGTCTTGACATATTCCTTGACGGCGACTATTTACAAGCACGTGGTACAACCCTTGGTGCAGACAACGGTATTGCCGTTGCAATGATTATGGCAATTCTGGAAAATAAAGAACTTTCTCATCCTCCGATTGAAGCGGTTTTCACAATTGATGAGGAAATCGGTCTTATCGGTGCGGGAAAGCTTCAGTTTGATAAACTCATCGGCAAGAGAATGATAAATATGGACTCCGAAGAACAGGAAATCCTGACGGTATCGTGTGCCGGTGGCAGTGATTTTCGTATGATATTTCCTATTAAAAGGGTAAAAAAGAAGGGTACGGAAATTAAAATAGCATTAAAAGGACTTCGGGGCGGACATTCGGGCGTTGAAATTGATAAAAAAAGGGTAAATGCCAACATCCTTATGGGGCAAATTCTTCAGTTTGCAAAAGAAACTTTTGATATAGACATAATAAGTGTAAACGGCGGCGATAAAGCCAATGCAATTCCAAATGCGTCGGCGGCGCATATTGTAGTGCAAAATCCGGAGGCTTACGAAAAAATAAAAGAATTTGCGGCGGATAAAAAGGGAGAAATTGCTGCGAAAGAACCCGGATTTGTATACGAAATTGTTTTGGGAGAAAACGGCGAATTTGATGTTTTTGAAAAAGAGCTTTGCGAAGGATTTGTTTTTGCGCTTTCCACTACACCCGACGGTGTTATGGAAATGAGCAGGGAAATTGACGGGCTTGTTGAAACATCGCTCAATCTCGGCATACTTAAAACAGAAGAAACAGAAATTATTATGCACTATGCTCTTCGCAGCAACAAAAAAGCAGGACTTATTGACCTTGAAAACAAAATGAAAGCTTTTGCTGAAAAGATAAGTGCAAATGTTGAAACCTTCGGTCATTATCCGCCGTGGGAATTTAAATCCGATTCGGCCTTGCAGGAGCTTTATAAAGAAAAATATAAAGAAAAGTTTGGCGAGTATCCGCTTGTGCGCGCAATACACGCAGGACTTGAATGTGGCGTTTTTGCCGATAATATCGACGGCATTGACTGTATTTCCATCGGCCCCGAAATGCACGATGTTCATACAACAAAAGAACGCCTTTCTGTATCATCAACAAAGGCAATTTATGAGCTTATCATAAATGTTCTTGCGGCATTAAGATAATATTGGGTTTGCAGCGGCATTCCGTTTTATATAGGGGGAAGTATTATGAAAAAGAAACAAATATTTATAAAAGCTATGACACTTTTGCTTGTTTTTGCTTTGACTATGGCAAGTTTTACTATATGTTCATATGCAGCGGCCGGCTCCAAAAGGGCAAGAGCAACAAGCTTTAAAGAGCTTTCTGTTGAAATTGATGAGCTCTTTGAAATGCTTGACGAGGAAGCGGAAATTTTCAATTTTCGTTCCGACTATATCAAGTCAGAGCTTGGATATAAGCTTTATGACCTGTGCTTCACAAAGGATGTTCTTTCATCATCCAACAGAAAAAAACTGAATGAATACATTGAAAAGCTTGATATGTTTCGTTCAAAATATCAATTTATTGCATTAAATCAGGTGCAGACCATGTTGAGAAATGTTGCCGGATCCAATGATGAAGAGTTTTTGAAAACATATTATTTAAACTCATCGTTTGTAGAGGATATTAAAGAAGAAATAAACAAAGAAAGCGCCGAAATGGCAGAAAGAAAATACGGTCTTGTAAACATAAACAGGATTACTCCTTCGGAAATCACCTTTTCTGATGTAGATGAAAATGAATGGTATTACGAAATCGTTTCGGAAATGACAAAGCTGGGTCTGTTCAAAGGAAAAACAGAAGCGGTAAACGGCGTTTCGCAGTTTTGTCCCGAAGACACCATTACAAGAGCAGAATTTGTTGCTGTTTTATGCAGAATGATTTTCCCCATTATAGAAAAAGACGATTCCAAATGGTTCGGATTTAATATATTTACGGGAGAAATGACGGAGGCTTCCTCAAAACCGTGGTATGCCGATTATGTACACATGATACAGACTTACGATGTTGCTCTTATGGGAAATTCGTTTATTGAGTTTATAGAGACGCCTATAAAAAGAGAAGAAATGGCACAGCTTATTTCACGTGCAGTTCATTTGTCAAGACAATGGTCTTTCAATGCAAAAAGCTTCGAAAATACCCATTCAACCGAGCTTATTCCTGATTTTGATGAGGTTGACGAAATATATAAAAACGGCGTTAAAATTGCGTATCTTGAGAAAATCATTATGGGAAAAGATCAGGAGGGAAATTTTGACCCGAAAGGCAACGCAACCCGTGCGGAAGCTGCAGCAGTTTTGTACAGATTTTTGAAAAGATAATTGTTGCAATTTGCAAAAATATGTGATATAATATATCGGATTAAACGCCGCACGTGAGGCGGCAGAACGGAGAAAGAAAAATGGATAATAAACAGTTTAAACCGTATATTCCGGCTGAAAAAGTAACTCCCGAAATTACGATTACATCAATCATAATGGGCGTTATCCTTTCAATTATATTCGGTGCGGCAAACGCATACCTCGGACTTCGTGTTGGTATGACAGTTTCGGCATCAATTCCGGCAGCGGTAATCTCAATGGGCGTAATTCGTGTAATAATGCGCAAAAACTCAATTCTTGAAAGCAACATTGTGCAGACAATCGGTTCAGCAGGGGAATCTCTTGCGGCGGGTGCAATTTTCACACTTCCGGCACTTTTCCTCTGGGCGGCAGAAGGTAAAGCTGAAGTACCAAGCATTGTTGAAATAACAACAATTGCGCTTCTCGGCGGTCTTCTCGGCGTATTCTTTATGGTTCCGCTTCGTAATGCACTTATCGTTAAAGAACACGGCATTCTTCCTTATCCGGAAGGAACTGCCTGTGCAGAAGTTCTTCTTGCCGGTGAAAAAGGCGGCGCAAACGCATCTACTGTATTTGCGGGTATGGGTTTTGCGGCACTCTTTAAATTCATCATCGACGGACTTAAGGTTGTATCAGGCGAAATTTCTTTCAGAGTTAAAGGTTATGCCGGCGAAATAGGCACACAGATTTATCCTGCGGTAATGAGTGTAGGTTACATCTGCGGTGCAAGAATTTCTTCATACATGTTTGCGGGCGGCGTGCTCAGCTGGCTTGTGCTTATTCCGCTTATCGTGCTTTTCGGTGAAAATATAGTACTTGCACCGGGCACGGCAACGATCGGCGAAATTTTTGCCGATGGCGGCGCAGGCGCAATCTGGGGAACATATATCAGATACATCGGCGCAGGTGCTCTTGCTGCCGGCGGTATCATCAGCCTTATAAAATCACTCCCGCTTATTGTTAAAACTTTTGGCGGAGCAATGAAAAGTATGGCGGGTGCAAAATCCATATCAAACGACCGTACATCAAAAGATTTAAGTCTTAAAATCGTGCTTATCGCAATTGCAGTAATCACAGTTCTTATCTGGCTTGTTCCGGTAATCCCTGTAACACTTCTTGGTGCAATAATCGTTGTTGTATTCGGATTTTTCTTTGCAACTGTTTCATCTCGTATGGTTGGTCTTGTAGGAAGCAGTAACAACCCTGTTTCTGGTATGGCAATTGCAACACTTCTTATCACAACACTCATCCTTAAAACAACAGGTCTTGTAGGCACAGCAGGTATGGTAAGTGCAATTGCAATCGGTTCAATCATCTGTATCGTATCTGCAATCGCAGGGGATACATCTCAGGACCTTAAAACAGGTTACCTTCTTGGTGCAACACCAATTAAACAGCAGATTGGTGAGCTTATCGGTGTGACTGCGGCGGCATTTGCAATCGGCGGAACACTTTATCTTCTCAACTCCGCTTGGGGATTTGGTTCCGACCAGCTTGCAGCACCTCAGGCAACACTTATGAAACTCATCATCGAGGGCGTAATGGAAGGAAATCTTCCGTGGGCACTTGTGTTCACAGGTGTGTTTATTGCCGTTGTTGTTGAAATTATCGGAATTCCGGTACTTCCGTTTGCAATTGGTGTATACCTCCCGGTACAGCTCAATGCTTGTATCATGGTAGGCGGTCTTATCAGACTTGTACTTGACAAAATGAAAAAAGATGAAGACAAGAAAAAAGCTATTGTAAACGACGGTATCCTTTTCTGCTCGGGTATGATTGCCGGTGAAGGTCTTGTAGGTATCCTGCTTGCACTTCTTGCGGTGTTTGGTGTTGATAAAATGCTTGACCTTTCGGGTATGCTCGGAATTCCGACAGCAGTTGCCAATATCGGCGGACTTGTTCTCTTTGCAATAATCATCCTTACAGTGCTTAAATTCTCTGTATGGAAAAAACGCAGTTGATATGAGAAGTAAGAAAATAAACGCAAATTATCTTGATAATAAACCCGAACGTAAAGAGGGGATTGCCTGGTCGAAAGACGAGGAAGGGCTTGTAATTCTTTCAATAGAGAATACAGGACTTATGAACAGGATAGCACAGAAGTTGTTTAAAAAACCGCCTGTAAGTTATATCCATCTTGACGAAATGGGAAGTTTCATCTGGACAATTCTTGACGGAGAAAGGGATATTACTTCGCTTGGCGAAGATGTGGAAAAAAGGTTCGGCAAAACTGCACATCCGCTTTATGAACGCCTTGCAAAATATATCCAAATCCTCGAAAGCTATGGGTTTATTACACTGAATAAAGAATAAATTAAAGCCGTGGACATTTGTCCACGGCTTTAATTTATTATATCAAATATTTGCTTTATGCGGTCTGTGCTGTTGTCTAGGTGGGCTGGGAGAAAATAGTGCAGAATGGACAAACTGAAGGCGTAGCCCTTGCCCGATGGCGTACACAGGTACGCCGAGAGGTGAAGTTTGTCTGTAGCATAAAGCAAACAAATAAAAAAGGAACTGCCTTTCGCAGTTCCTTTCATTATTATTTTCACAAACAGATTTGATAAATTATTATATCAAATATTTGC
>JAZRHB010000065.1:0-9310 GCA_045644605.1 Clostridia bacterium | reverse complement strand
CGTAATCCATAAGGAATTCGGTAAGCGTCATAAGTGCGTTCGGGTGGCAACAGTTAAGTATCTGTCCTGATTTGCAAAGACTCATAAATCTGTCACCTGTTCTGCCTTCGCAGTAGCAAGCTGTACAGAACGACGGAAGATGGTTCATTTCCATAAGCCATTTTACAACCTCATCAAGAGTGCGCTGGTCAGATACGTCAAACTGCTCGGAATCGTGCGGACGCTCTTCTTCCGTATATCCGCCAACGGATGTACGTGATGCGCCGCTTATCTGCGAAATACCCACCCGAAGTGCTTTCGCGCGTACCTCCTGCGATTCACGGGTGGAAATAATCATTCCTGTATACGGAACGGCAAGACGGATGCAGGCAATAATTTTAAGGAATGTATCGTCATCAATACCATTGTCAAACTGATCAGGGTCAATATCATCGGCACGTTTAAGACGTGGTACGCTTATTGTGTGCGGACCTACACCGAATTTTGCTTCAAGATGTTCGGCGTGCATAAGAAGTCCCGCAAACTCATATTTGTAAAGCTCAAGTCCGAAAAGAACACCAAGACCGACATCGTCAATACCGCCTTCCATAGCGCGGTCCATAGCTTCGGTATGGTATTCGTAATTGTGTTTCGGTCCTGTAGGGTGAAGTTCAAGATAGCTTTCCTTATGATATGTTTCCTGGAAAAGAATATATGTGCCTATTTCCGCTTCTTTCAGTTTGCGGTAGTTTTCAACTGTGGTTGCCGCAATATTTACATTTACACGACGGATTGCACCGTTTTTATGATGAATTCCGTAAATTGTTTTAATTGATTCAAGAATATATTCAATCGGGTTGTTCTGCGGGTCTTCACCTGCTTCAATTGCAAGACGTTTATGGCCCATATCCTGAAGTGCAATAACCTCTTTTTCAATTTCCTCCTGAGAAAGCTTTTTACGTGCAATATGCTTGTTGCAGTAATGATACGGACAGTATACGCATCCGTTTACGCAGTAGTTGGAAAGGTAAAGCGGCGCAAACATTACTATGCGGTTACCGTAAAAGGCAAGCTTGATTTCCTCTGCAATTTTATATATTTCTTCTATTTTTTCGGGGATTTCGCACGCAAGAAGAACAGATGCTTCACGGTGGGTAAGACCGCTGCACCTTACTTCATTTCCTACCTTTTTTGGTCTTGCTTTTTCAAGAAGAGCATCAATAAGCTCTATATTATTTTTGTTTTCTTCGGCGTAAGCTAAAGTTTCAAGAATTTCTTCGTTATTGATAAATTCTTCAGCCACTGATGATTTTGGATTGTAAATTGCCATAAAGTTTCGTCCTTTCTATATAGCATCTCCTCGGCATACCACTATTTCATAACCGATGGAGTTCATTTTTTCTTTAAGCTCAATTAAATTCTGCGCCGATTCACTGCCCGACGACAGTTTGTTATTATAAAGCATATATTTTTCCCTATTGTCAAAAGGGGAGAGGTTCGGCATAACAACATTTGCTCCTGCAAGTATCCCCATTTCCCGTCCTTTCGGATGTATACTTCCGAGCGCCGTTGTTGACGGAAGAAGTGCGGTGGGGAGAATAAGCCGAACAAGTGATAACAGGTAGCACGTCAGTTCAAGTGAGCCTGCCGAATAATCTTTAAACGGAGTTGCACTATGCGGAATAAACGGACCGATACCGCACATTTCGGGGCGAAATTCCTGCAAAAACACCAAATCCTTTGCAATTTCCGCCGAAGTCTGATATGGTGAGCCTACCATAAATCCGCATCCCACCTGAAACCCGAGTTTCCTTAAATTTTTAAGACATTCCATTCGATTTTCAAACGACAGATTCTGCGGATGAAGCTTCTCATAATGCGTTTTATCTGCGGTTTCGTGGCGAAGCAAATATCTGTCTGCGCCTGCATCCTTAAGGCGTTTATAGCTTTCAAAGGACCGCTCTCCTAGTGAAAGCGTAACGGCGCAGTCGGGATATCTTTCTTTTATACTGCGGATAATGTCGCAGAGGGCGTCATCCGTATAATACATATCCTCGCCGCCCTGAAGTACAAACGTACGGAAACCGAGGGGATAACCCTCATCACAACACGAAAGTATTTCGTCTTTAGAAAGGCGGTATCTTTCACACGTGCGGTTTCTTTTTCTTATTCCGCAGTAAAGGCAATCGTTTTTGCAGTAGTTGCTTATTTCAATAAGCCCACGGATATATACGGAATTGCCGTAGTGCTTTTGCCTTATTTCAACCGCTTTTTCCGCCGCATAGGGTGCAAGGTCGGGGTTTTCTATTAAATTCCGAAATTCTGTTTCGGTTAGTGTCCGCCCGTTATAAAGGGCAAGGGTAAGTTTTTTTAAATCATTCATAATTCATACAAAAAAGCGCACCTTTCCCCGAAGAAAAGATGCACGAATATTGCGTAAAAAAATTTCATCTTTCGCCTTAAGACATCTTTCGGCGTCAGGGAAACGTGGATATTAAATTTATTTTTTTGAATATGCAGCCTTGGCAGATACGCCGTCAAGCTTACCGATACCGCCCGTCAGGGTGTTTATTACATCCTGCGGTGCATCAACGGCAAGAGAAATAATGCTGATATTCTTTTCGCGGTAGGGAATTCCCATTCTGCCTATAACCCACTTACTGTATTCGTGAAGAAGTGCGTTAAGCGCTGCGGTGGCATCGGGGTTTTCCACAATAATGCTGATTACAGCTACTCTGGTGTCCATAAAATGCTCCTTACTCTTATTGGGATAAGTATATCACATTTTATGTTTTATGTCAATGTAAAGGATTAACAACAGAGATAACCATATTATCTTCCGTGAGATGGGTTCTGAACACGTCTTCAACGTCCTCTTTGGTAATGGTTTTAAACAGGTCGAGAGTTTCGTACATATCAAGACCGAGCACGGTATTTCTTGCAAGCGCGCCTGCATAGTTATCAGGGTCGTTGAAAACATAAAGCTTTTTACCGAAAAGCTTTCTTCTTATGCGTTCGAAATCCTCGTCCGAAACCTTAAAGTCTTTAACTGCCGCTTTGATTTTATTATAAACGTAAGATGGGTTATCACATTCGTCGGCAATTTCGGAAAATGCGTAAGACTTTTCGCCCGTATAATCAAATCCGAATTCGGGAGAAATATGTCCGCTTTCGTAAAGCTCGTTATAAAGGTCGGAGCTTTTGCCGATAAGAAGGTTAAGCGCAAGCTGTACGGCAACTCTTCTTTCTAAAATATTACCGCTGCAGAAATTATCTTTAAAGCCGATTGCATAAATCGGTCTTGAAACGCTCATTTCGGCGCATTTTTCGCGACATACAACAGCCGCTGTGTCGGTTTCCGATTTGCGCTTAATTTCATCTTCATTCGGTAGCGGTTTTAAAATTTCGTCAAGATAATTTTTCATATCCTCGGTGTCAAAATCACCCACAAGACAAAGCGTCATATTTGACGGATGATAGAATGTGTTATAGCATTTGTAAAGCACGTCCTTATCAATTTCGGATATGGACTCTACCGTTCCCGCAATATCTCTTGAAACGGGATTTTTTTCGTACATACACGAAAGCATATTGAAATAGCAACGCCATGTGGGAGCATCGTCATACATACGGATTTCCTGACCGATAATACCCTGTTCCTTTGCAACGTTTTCTTCCGTAAAATGCGGTGTCTGCACAAATGTAACAAGGGTTTTCAAATTTTCTTTAAAATAGTCCGTACACCAGAAATAATACGATGTCATATTGAATGATGTATATGCATTGGCAGATGCGCCGTATTTACTGAATAAATCGAAAATATTAGACTCGTCGGGCATTTCAAACATTTTATGTTCAAGAAAATGTGCAACACCGTCGGGAACGCATATATATTCGGTTTCGCCGAACGGAATAAAACAGTTGTCAATTGAGCCGAAATGCGTTGTGAAATATGCCGCAGATTTGCTTGAGCCTTTTTTCGGTACCATATATATTTTTGCGCCGCTTGAATGAGTATAAGTATAAAGTGTTTCGTCGGCGGATTTTATAAACCTTTTATCCATTATTCCAGTCCTTTCAAGAAATAAAGTGTGTCGGGTTTTACGGTTTTGGAAGCGGCAATTACAGCTTCTTTTGTTACGGAATTTATTCCGTCAATAATTTTAGCTATATCAACTTCACGTCCTGCAACAATAAGACCTGTATAATAGTCCATAAGTGAAACGGGGTTATCATTTAAGGATTTGATAATATTGATGATGCTTTTCTTTGCGCTGTCAAGCTCTGCGTCTGTAACCTCGCCGTTTTGTACGGAGGTAAGCTGGGCAAAAATTTCGTCTTTTGCCATATCATATTTATCAAACTCAATTCCTGCAGATGCAAAAATAACACCCTTTTGCATTGTAAGACGGGAATATGCATAATATGCAAGACTTAATTTTTCACGTACGTTATTGAAAAGCTTGGAATGTGTTCCGCTGCCGTAAACGGAGTTAAACAGCATAGTGCCGAAATAATCATCGGAAGATACAGTAAAGCCTATTACAAGCTTGCCCTGTGCAACGTTCATATTTTCGTGTACTATTTTCATTTCGCTTTTTGCAGGTGATTTAGCCGCTTTTTTAATTTCGCCGTTTGAAACGCAAGTATCAAAAACCTCTTTAACGGAAGAAATATCTTCGCCTGCGGAAACAAATATATCAATTTTACTTTCTTTCAGGATTTTGTTGTAATATTCAGTAAGGGATGCGCTGTCAAGAGCATCAATACCTTCCATAGTGCCGTATTTATATATTGCAAACGGCTGAGAACCGCACATTTCTTCAATGGCGCGTTTATCGGCATAATCTCTTTTTTCGTTTACAACGGAGTTTATAAGATTTTTAAGATTTTCTTTTTCAAGATTTACAACAGACTCTTTGAATTTACCGTTTTCAAGAAGGGGGTTGTAAACAATTTCATAAATAAGCTCGGAAAGCTCTTTAAGAGTGTCTTCGCCTGTAAATTTTTCTGCCGGTGCACTTGCGATAACAGAAAGAATCTGTGTTTCTTCCTTTTTCATAATGGCGCTCTGGAGGCTCGCTCCGTAAAGCCATTCAAGATGTTTTGCGAGGATAGCTTTTGACGGATATTTGCTACATCCCGATTCAAGCACTCCGCCAAGAAGGGCGAGTGCCGATGCATTATCGCAAATCGGACGGTAGATATTTAAGCTTACCGTAACGGTTTTAAAACCTACTGATTTGATATGATATAAATTGATATTATTTTTAAGTTTATACGGGTTCATTGTCATCGTCCTTATTTTTGTTTTTGAATAATCCTGCAATATCGTTAGGTCCATTAGGTTCATAGCCGAGGTCGTATTCTTCTTCGTCTTCCTCCTCACATTCTTCCTCTTCCGTTTCGGATTTATTCATCATAAACTTGTCTACAACAGGGTATGCCATAAACTGTGCAATAAGTCCGATAATTGAAGTAAGTGCAACTGCTGAAAGAACAATGCCAAGAAGCGGGTGCACGAAATATGCAAGCACAAAAAGTCCTGCGCGAAGAACGAGGCTTCCTAAATTGCGCGGAAGTTTTAATACTGAAAGTATAAATGAATTGCGGTAAACATTTGCAAAGCTTAAGTCAAAGGTTACCGTAAGTGTCCATATGTACGGTTGCATCATAGCATAGAAAACAACAAAAAATGCAAATACCGCAACAATAAGAATGGACGACAGGTTTATTCCCATTGATGCAAGAAAATCGGGGAAAACAGTGATATTTACAAGGGCAACGGTTACAAAAATAACGTTAATCAGATATGATGCGAGTGAGCTGAAAAAGTTGAGTCTTGTATGCTCAAACATATCGCTTGCCACCCATGCGTGCTCTTCTCGAACGAAGTTGCGAAGGACGTAGTAATATCCTGAAGAGCAGGGGGTACCCGAAAAGAGCGTTACAAGCCCAAGAGCTCCTGCAATTGCCATAAATAAAAGGGCAAGCACGTTTGTATCGTTAAGTGCATCGTGAAAAAGATACAAAAGAATGTATGTATAATAAATAATAGTTGGTAACGAGAGTAAAATATAAAGCAAATTCAGGCTGACATAAGAACCAAATTTGCGTTTTAAAAGTTCAAAAAACTTATCAAGACCCTTAAGCTTGGGGTCATTTTTACCAACACCGCCACCGGGGCGGCGGTCAAGAAAGCTTGCCATAATAATTTTCCTCCTTAGTGTTTAAAAACTGATGAAATCAAAATGTTTGTTTCAAAAAAGTGTTTTGCTACCGCAGAGCCTGTAAGAGATTCGTTAATCCAGGCTACATTTCCCGTATTTGCCCATACAAAAAGTATTGTGGCAGCAATGTAACATATTAAAATGCCGGTTACAAGCCCCATAATCCCGCCAAGAAGTCCGTTGAACTGTTTTATAACGGGAAGTTTTGTGAACAGATTAAGTGCTTTCACAAGAACAGCTATTGCAATGCGTACCAGAATTATAAAAACAATAACAAGTATGCACGAAAATGCCGCTTCTGCAAGAGCGCCTGCAATCATTTCGTTGCTTGTGGCAACCATATTGCCCATAAAAACTCCAAGAAACGGTGGTATGTTTTGCGTTTCACCGGAACTGAGTGCAGACAAAATAGCATTTTTAATGCCTACAATAATGGAATCAATCACACCGGATACTGCCGGGATGCCGTAAAGCATATCAATAAAAGGTTTATAAAGATATACTGCGGCAATTATACTTACGAAAAGGGATGCGATTCCCAAAAGAGACCGGACAAAACCCTGTTTAATTCCCATTATTATACAAACTGCAAGAATAAGAACAAAAATTAAATCAAGAACCATAAAATCACCTGATGCTTATCTTATGCCGGAAATTTCGGCAAATCCGCCTTCGTCAAGAAAAGCCGTGTTGCCGGACAAAAGATATCCTTTATATATTTCCTTGTTTGTTTTTGCGGTTTCGCGAAGCCGACCTTTTTTATCAAAGGCTTCGGCGCCGTTTGACGAGCAGATAAGCACTCGTTTACTGTTTGCTGAAACGCTGTGAATAAGACCTTCATAATCAAACGAAGAATTGAGTTTTCCGGCAAGATTGATACTGCGGATGCTCATATTAAGGTCAAGAGCGTCGCTGCCGAGTGCAAGGACGATATTATTTTTATCGCCGATGCTGACAAAATTGAGTGTAAGGTCATTATAATCATAAGCCCATTTTTGTTTCGCTTTGTTATCAAGAGAAACAAAAGCCTTGTCACCAACACAAAGAATTCGGCTGTTATCAACCCATTTAACCTGTGAAACAAGGTTGTTTCCGAGTGTGGCTTCGGCATATGGGGTTTCGCTTTTATATATGTCAAAAAGCTGTATTTTACAATCAATTTCGGTGCCCGATGTGTTTACTGATGAAACAGCAAGCTTGCGGCCGTCCGCGGAAAGTTCCGCATCAACAAAGTTTACCGAGCCGGCAGACCACACAAAAAGGGGCATCCCCTTATTGTCATAAGCTTCAACTGCACCGGAATAGTTTGGTTTATCAATAATGGCAAGAATATTGCCTTTTTCTGCAATTTTAAGGTTTAAAACCGGAAAATCGGAAGAAAATTCTTTTACTTTTCCGTTATCGTCAATTGTATAAATTGTTGTACTGTTTTTGGAAGCGGCAACAACACCGTAATCCGAAGCGGCAACAATGGGCTGGTCAAAAACAATTGGCACCATCCATTTTTCATTGCCTTTCTTATCTATACAGTATATTCCGTCACTGCAACAGAATATCATATTATTTTTAAACGGAACGAATTTTCTTGATTGTGATGTGGGATATGTGAATTTATATACATTATTGTCAAAATCGGGGAAAATAATGGAAATGGTATCCCAGAAAATGACAAAAGAGGTTATAAGAAGAACAATACAACAGATAACAGTAATAAGAGATTTGTTTTTTGGTTTGTTTTCCGAACGGGTCGATGCAGGGATAGGTTTAAGTTTAGTATTGTTCATTCATTTCACCACCTTTAATGTGTATTGCAAGAAGGTATCCGTTTTCTACAGAAACAGATGCTTTATTTTCAAGAAATTCGTTACTTACGCCGCGGGGATTATCTGTATAAAGCGTTTCATTATTAAGAGGATATAAAAGTCCCGTTGTAGTAATGCCCCTGGCATCTCCACCAATGGCAAAAAGCGAAAAAATATCGCCGGTATTTCCGTGAAGAACGGTTTTGCCATCAATAATAAACATATGTGAGTTTTCGTGTATAATGTCAAGTTTTATGCCTTTTTTTGCGGCATAAAGAAGAAGTGAAATGTTGGCAAAGCTGTGGTCGGGACGACCTCCAAGCGCACCGAAAAACAGGATTTCATTAAATCCGCGGTCTGCAAGGGTATCAACGCAAAGCATAGAGTCGGTTTCATCCTTTTGTACGGGCGCAGTTATAATTTCGGGACCGGATTCCACACTTGACGAAATGGAATCCATATCGCCGATAACAAGGTCGGGAATAATGCCAAGTGCTTTTGCACTGTCATACCCGCTGTCTGCACATACGATAAAATCGCCGGGGAGTATATATTCTTTTATATTTTTATTGCAGCTGCCGCCGCCAATAATAATTGCCCGCATAATTAAGCCATCATTTCTTTTATTACAGCTGCAGGGTCTTCGGCATTATAAATGCTGCTTCCCGCAACAAGTACGTTAACACCTGCATCAAGTGCAAGCTTGTAGTTTTCAAGTGTTATACCGCCGTCGATTTCAATAACAAAATCAGGGCCAGCTGCCTCGCGTATTTCGGTAGCTTTCGGAAGCACTCGGGGAATGAATTTCTGTCCGCCGAATCCCGGATAAACACTCATAATAAGAATCATTTCAATATCATTTATGTATTTAAGATATTCGGTAGCTTCGGTATCGGGTTTTATAACAAGACCGGCTTTTATACCATGAGAATGGATTTTGTCAATACATTCTTTTATGTCGCTGTTTGCTTCAACGTGGAATGTGATAATGTCCGCACCGGCATCGGCAAAAGCATCTATATAATCAATCGGGTCGGAGAGCATAAGATGCACGTCAAAAATAAGCCCTGAATTTTTACGGAGTCCTTTTATCTGTCCCGGACCAAAAGAAAGGTTGGGAACAAAATGACCGTCCATAATATCAAGGTGAATCATCTGTGCGCCTGCATCTTCAACTTTTTTGAGTTCGCTGCCAAGACAGTTAGGGTCTGCTGCAAGAAGAGATGGTGAAATTTTTATTACTTTTTCCATTGTTTTATCTCCTTTAATACTGAATATAGTTGTTTATAGCTTTCATAC
>JAZRHB010000064.1:0-7709 GCA_045644605.1 Clostridia bacterium | reverse complement strand
TCCTGACTTGACACGAACCTAAAGCGGATGTCAAATATTATTGGCAGGAAGAAATTTTTGGAAAAATTTATGGAGGGAGTTAGAAAATGATTCATTCAATATTGATTATCGGTCAATCTAATATGGGGGGTAGAGGGTTTAAGGATGAAGTGCCACCAATAATAAATGACAAATTGTATGTTCTTAGAAATGGTCGATGGCGGGCAATGTATGTTCCTGTAAATCCTGATCGTGTAACCTCAGGTATTAACCTTGTTGAGAGTTTTGCCGATTTATATTCAAAAGAGCACAATGTGGATGTAGGCATCATCCCTTGTGCAGATGGAGGAACGAGTCTTGATCAGTGGCAGGTTGGGGGATTGCTTTTCGACCATGCTTGCTATATGGCGGAGCTTGCGTCGAGAACATCAACTATTGCTGCAGTTTTGTGGCATCAGGGCGAGTCTGATTGTTCGGAAGATAGATACCCACTATACGAGAAAAAACTTACAGTTATACTTGATGCATTTCGTAAAAAACTTAATTTATATGATGTTCCATTTTTGCTTGGCGGACTTGGTGATTATCTTGAATTTTGCGATAGGTCGGATAAGTTCAAAAACTATATTTACGTTAATGAAGCTCTTGAGATGGTGGCGGGTAAAAATAAAACGACGGGTTTTGTATCTGCTAAAGGATTAGGTGCAAACCCTGATAATCTTCATTTCTCAGCAGAAGCACTTAGAGAATTTGGCGTGCGTTATTATAATGAATTTGTGAAAATTGAAGACAAAAATAAAGTGTTTATGGAAAAGAGTACACTTGACCAGGCAATAAGAAATGATATAGAGCATTTATAAACTATACGAACGTAAAGTCGCAATATTGCTACATTGTGATTTGTGTCAAGTCCATATAAATTAAAAGATTAGTTTGCCGATTTATAATATTTACATATACTATCGGATGCGAGAAAACCCAGTATTCTCGCGGGTTCTAAGGAAAAGTGATTAAGGAAAATTAGTTGAAAAAATAGGAAAAAGTTAGTAGGTCCTATTATTCACTGTTCTCCGGTCTTGACACGAATGAAAATTATGTCGAAACAGATGGATTTATTCAATTATTCATTTGATATATTACTCGTGTAAAGTCTATAAAATTTAAAACATTTGTCTGCCGATAATAAATATTTACATATCGAGGGGGATGAGTATGAAGCGGTATGCGATTGCAATTTTAATATGGAATATCGTTCTTATGTGCATATATGGCATTGATAAAATGCTTGCGAAAATGCATAAAAGACGTATAAGTGAAGCGGCGCTGTTGCTTTGCAGTTTTCTGATGGGTGGCGCCGGAGCAATATTTGGTATGGTGCTTTTCAATCACAAAACATCAAAGACAAAATTCCGTATGCTTGTTCCGTTGACGATTGTTTTGGAAATATTGTTTGTTTATTGGATTTATAATAAGTATTAAATAGAAGGTGTTTTTATGAAAAATAAAGTTTGTATTATAACAGGTGCCGGGGGAGGAATAGGTTCGGCAATTGCCGAAATGCTTTTTTCATGCGGATGTAAGCTTGTTCTGATGGGTCGTAATGAAGAAAAACTTAAGAAAACCGCAAACGGCAGGGATTGTCTTATCATTCCCGGTGATATCTGTAATGATGATTATATAAAGGAAACCATAGAAAAAACAGTAGAGGTTTACGGCGGAATTGACTACCTTATTAACAACGCCGGAATTGCGCAATCGAAACCGTTTGAAGAAATTTCTATGGAAGAATATGACACTATTATGAACACCAACGCGAGAGCACCGTTTCTTATGTGTAAATCTGCGCTGCCGCACTTGCAGAAATCGGATTGCGGAACAATTATCAATATTGCATCTGTGACGGCACATAAAGGATATGCTCTGCAAAGTGCATATGCCGCATCAAAACATGCACTTCTCGGGTTCAGTAAATCTCTCAGTAAGGAATATTTCGAAAAGGGTGTAAGGGTTCACGTTATAAGTCCCGGCGCGGTGTTTACGGATATGGTCAGAATTTCACGTCCCGATTTGACCGGCGAGGGAATGCTTCTTCCGGAGGATATTGCCGAAACGGTGTTATACCTTTTGAAAATGAGAAAAACGGCTTCTGTATCAGATGAAATTCAGCTTCACAGAGAAACCAAAGAACCATTTATGTAAAAAACGCCCGGCATCATTTCAGATGCCGGGCATTTTTTGTTTGTTATATTTCGTTATTTATTATCATTGAAAGAAGTTTATGTCCTTCTTCTACAAATATGCCGCTTGCGGCCGCACATTTTTCGTCGTATGTAGCGCCTGCATTATCCTTTTCATCATTACTTCTGTAAATAAGGAACGGAACGGCTTCGCGCGTATGTGTTTTGAGCGCGATAGGTGTCGGATGGTCGGGCATAATAAGAAGTGTATAATCTTCGTCCATATCGGCAAACGCATCAAGAATATGTGTAAGCACGCGGCTGTTGAGATATTCTATTGATTTGATTTTGCCTTCCGTATCGCCGTGGTGACCACATTCGTCGGGTGCTTCAAAATGGAGATATACAAAATCGGCACCGTGTTTAAGCTCGTTTATTGCGGCGTTTGTTTTGCCTTCAAAATCCGTATCAATTGTTCCCGTAACGTTCGGAACTTCAACAACGTTCATTTCGGCGCATTTACCAATACCCTTAACAAGGTCAACTGCGGAAAGAACGCTTGCGTTAAGACTATATTTTTCTTTGAACGGTGAAAGTGCAGGTTTTGTGCCTTCGCCCCATATCCATATTGATGTTGCGGGACGAAGTCCGCGTTTGATACGGTCAAGATTTACCGGATGGTCTTTTAAAATTCCTGAACTTTTTTTCATAAGGTCGAGAATAACCGGTACGTTCGGCAGATATTCCTTTATTTTTTTATCCGAAATATCGTGCGGCGGTGTAAGCTTAAAGCTTTCGTTTGCGCCGTGCCATACAAGCAGATGACGGTATGAAATTCCGTTGTGGAATTCCATAATTTCCGTGCCAAGCTTTTCGCCGATTGTTTTAATTATTTCTGCCGCTTCCGCTGTTGAAATTTCGCCTGCGGAATAATCAATCATTGTGCGGTCTTCATAATTTTCCTCGTCGGAAAGCGTTACAAGATTGCATCTGAACGTATAGTCATCGGGTTTTAAATCAACACCGATTGACGCTGCTTCAAGGGGAGAACGACCCGTATAATATTCGTCGGGGTTATATCCCATAACAGCAAGGTTTGCAACATCGCTTCCCGGAGAAAGTCTGTCGGGAACAGTTTTTGCAAGACCAACAGTTCCTTTTGATGCCAAAAGGTCAAACTGCGGTGTGGATGCTATTTCAAGCGGTGTTCTATTATCATAATCGGGAAGCGGCAAATCTGCCATTCCGTCGCCAAGCAATACTAAATATTTCATTTTCATTTCCTCCTTTCTTAATATAATATCACATTATTATAATAATTTCAATATTTTTTAATAAACTATTGCAATTTATGGGAGAATGTGATATGATATATCAGTATACGTATGACAAAATGGAGGGAAGTTTATGTCAAAAGTAGCAATACTGGGATTTGGTACAGTTGGATCCGGTGTTTATGAAGTGCTTCGCACAAATGCGGCGGAAATTACCCGCAAAACCGGGAAAGAGTTTGATATTAAATATATCCTTGATATAAGGGATTTTGATGACCATCCCGAAAAGAATTTGTTTACCAAAAATTTTAATGATATAGTAAACGATAAAGAGGTTGATATCGTTGCAGAAGTAATCGGCGGTGCAACCATTGCATATGAGTTTACAAAGCGTGCTCTTTCATCAGGGAAGAGCGTTGTAACATCAAACAAAGAGCTTGTTGCAACACACGGCGTTGAGCTTCTTGAGCTTGCAAAGAAAAACGGCGTTAAATATCTGTTTGAAGCAAGTGTAGGCGGCGGTATTCCGGTTATAAGACCGATGGCAAGATGTCTTGCGGGTAATGAAATAACCGAAATTTCCGGTATCCTTAACGGTACAACAAACTACATCCTTACACAGATGCAGGGCGGTCTGGATTTTGATGTGGCACTTAAAAGCGCGCAGGAAAAAGGATATGCGGAAGCAAATCCGGCTGCGGACATTGAAGGAACTGATGCCTGCCGTAAAATTGCAATTCTGTCATCTCTTGCATACGGATGTGAGGTTGACCCTGATGCAATCAGTGTTGAAGGGATAACAAACCTGTCACTTTCCGATACTGTGCTTGCTGAAAAAATGGGTTATGGAATAAAGCTTATCGGTCACAGCAGAAAAGTAGGCGAAGAAATTGAAATCTGGGTAAGTCCGATGCTTGTTTCCAAAAATCACCTTATTGCAGGTGTAAACGGCGTGTTTAATGCAATTTCCGTTAAAGGCAATATGGTTGACGAAACACTTTTCTACGGCAGAGGCGCCGGAAAAGAACCTACTGCCAGTGCGGTTGTTGCGGATATTATTGATATTGCAATTTCAGAAGGAACTGACAGCATTTGCGTATGGGGACCAAGAAAAGACGATTATATAATTGATATAAATGAAACCGAAACTGCATATTTTGTTAAAGTAAAAGCATCTGATAAAGAAGTGCTTCGCGCACAGTTCGGCAATATAACATTTGCTGAAGAAGCGGGTGAAGCGGCATTTATAACAGGCAAAATGACCTTTGGTGAAATAAAAGCAAAAGCAGAAAAACTTGGTATTGAAATGAAAATTATCAGAGTTTTGAATTTATAAGGGAGGATTAATATATGTCATTGATTGTTCAGAAATTTGGCGGCAGTTCCGTTGCCGATGCCGAAAAATTGTTTAATGTAGCCGGCAGAATAACGGATACGTATAAAGAAGGAAATTCGGTTGTTGTAGTTGTTTCCGCACAGGGTGACACAACAGACGATTTAATCGACAAAGCAGCCGAAATCAATCCTAATGCTTCAAAAAGAGAAATGGATATGCTCCTTTCAACAGGTGAGCAGATTACAATTTCACTTCTTGCAATGGCAATTGAAAAACTTGGGTACCCGGTAATTTCACTTACCGGCTGGCAGGTTGGAATGAAAACCGACTCTCACTACAGCGAAGCAAGAATACATACTGTTGATGCTGAAAGAATCCGTATGGAACTTGATAAAAAACGTATTGTAATTGTTGCAGGGTTCCAGGGAATCAATAAATACGATGATATTACAACACTCGGACGTGGCGGTAGCGATACAACTGCAGTTGCTCTTGCGGCAGCACTTAAAGCAGATTTGTGCGAAATCTATACAGACGTTGACGGCGTTTACACAGCTGACCCGAGAATTGTTAAAGATGCAAGAAAACTTGATGAAGTTTCTTACGATGAAATGCTTGAACTTGCAAGCCTTGGTGCAAACGTACTTCACAACCGTTCGGTTGAAATGGCAAAAAAATACAATGTTAATATGAGTGTAAGATCAAGCTTCAGTAAAGTAGAAGGAACTAAAGTGATGGAGGTAGTTAAAATGGAAAAAATGTTGGTTAAAGGCGTTGCAAGAGATAATGACGTTGCAAGAATTGCTTTGGTAGGTCTTGTTGACACACCGGGTATTGCATTTAAAGTATTTTCAGCTTTGGCACAGGGAAATATCAATGTTGATATTATTCTTCAGTCAATCGGCAGAGATAACACAAAAGATATCAGCTTTACAGTTAATGAAAAAAATCTTGAAAAAGCACTTGAAATTCTTAATAACAATAAAGAAGCACTTGGTTTTGCTGAAATCAAACATACTGATAATGTTTCCAAGGTTTCAATCGTAGGTTCAGGTATGGTTAACAATCCGGGTGTTGCTGCAAAAATGTTTGAAGCACTTTCCGAAGCAGGAATCAACATAAAAATGATTTCTACATCCGAAATCAAAGTTTCTGTACTTATCGACCAGAAAGATTCTGAACGTGCAGTTGCAGTTATCCACGATAAATTCTTTAAAGCTATGTAATTTAATAAAAAAAGGATAAGCGAAAAGATTATCCTTTTTTTATTGGCAAAATTTTCAAAAAAGATGTAATCAATTTCCAACATATTTTGACGTTCCTTGCACAAAATATAATTGCACTTACAAAAGTGTAAAAAAATTATTTAGATTTATGGAGTGAATTTATATTATGGCAAGTAGAAGTCGTAGAATGGTTCCTGAAGCTAACGAAGCTATGGACAGATTCAAAATGGAAGCAGCCAATGAAGTTGGCGTAAACTTAAAACAGGGTTATAACGGAGATTTAACATCAAGACAGGCTGGTTCAGTAGGCGGTCAGATGGTTAAAAAAATCTGTCCTGAACGAACTGCGAGTTACGACCGTAATTATCGCTGGCTTGACGGACACTTGAAAACTATTTCTTATATCTATACAGTAACTGCATAAGTATATTACGCATGGCGATTAAATTGCTGTGCGTAATATTTTTTTAGAAATTTAAAATTCGTTGTTGTATTTTACTTAAAATTATGATACAATAATTACAACAGATAATAAAGGAGGTTTTTTATATGCCAAATATCAGACCTGTTTCAGATTTAAGAAATTACGCAGAGGTATTAAAAGAAATTTCATTTGACGAGCCGGTGTTTCTTACAAAGAACGGCAGAGGTCGTTATGCCATTGTCGATATGGAAGAATACGAAAAAACTAAGGCAATTATTAAACTTATGGGAAAACTTGCCGAAGCCGAAAAATCTGTAAAAGAAAACGGCTGGTTATCTAATGACGATGTAAAAGCTGCTTTGGGGGTATAATGATGAAAATACGAGTTACCCCTACCGCATTAAATGATCTTAAAGAAATCAAGTCTTATATCGAAAATGATTTATCAAATCCCATAGCTGCAAACAATGTAATCAAGCGTATTATTGAAGATTATAGTCGTTTAGAGATTTCTCCGCATATGGGACCGTCATTATCGACAAAAGTGCCTTTTGATACAGATTACCGCTTTATCGTCAGCGGAAACTATCTTGTATTCTATAAAGCCGATGATGAATATGTTTCAATCTATCGTATCTTGTATGGTCGCCGTGATTATCTTAAAATTATATTTGATGATATCGAATTAAACGACGAAGAATAAACGAACACCCTCAAGGATTGATTTTCCCTGAGGGTGTTTACATTTACGCTATAACTTTTCTAAAGTCCTTAATGATTTTCTCTACTTGTTTTAAACCGTTTTCTTCTTCAATTTGAATTGTTTCAATATCAATAGTTTTTTCTTGTGTGTCAAAAGAAAGTAAATCATCTAAACTAAACCTTGAATAAAAACTGTATGCTTCGATGTATTCTTCAATTTGGCTTTGTTTTTCCGGATGAAGTGCGTATAAATATGCCAATCCTTGCGTAATTGATAAAAATGGATGTCGTCTAATTTTATCTGAATTTACTTGTCCTCCGAAACCATATCTTTCACAGTTGAAAATATCCCATAAGATATGCTCTATTTCCGTTGCATATCCCTGTGCCTTCATTAGTTGCTCTTGAATTTGTTCTTGACTCATTTTGCATTCCTCCTATCCCTGTTCATAATATAATTATTACCATTCACTACCGCAATTATTACAATGCCATTGCTTATGCACTTTACGAGATAGAACTCCCCACATAGCAACATTTCCAGCTTTTGATAACGCAGAAATCTTATTAATATTAATCGATCCGCAAGTA
>JAZRHB010000063.1:0-8337 GCA_045644605.1 Clostridia bacterium | reverse complement strand
ATAACCGATATAAAAGAAATTTTTGAATGTGACACACCCAAAAATACTCATTCATACAAAGAAGATATAATACTTTTAGATTCGTACGGCATAAAATTAAGTGAAGTGGCATTTGATACTTCCCTTGCCGCGTATCTTGATGCGCCTACAGCAAACTCGTATGATATTGGACTTCTTTTGGGATTCGAAACCTATGAAGAAAAATTCGGCAAAGGAAAGAAACAGCTTTCCCCTGCTGAAATTGATACTGCTGTTCTCTCTGAATATGCCAAAAAGTTGTGTGCAGGAATTATCTCATTAAAAGAAACTCACACAAAGCTTATTGAAGAGCGCTCACAGCACAAGCTTTATTTTGATACAGAATTACCGCTTTGCCGCGTTCTTGCAGATATGGAGCTTGCCGGATTTAAGGTTGATTTTAAACATCTTGACGAATATGGTAAAAAGCTTAATGCAGCAATAACAGTACTTCAAAATTCTATATATGAAAAGGCAGAGGGCGAATTCAATATCAACTCTCCTAAACAACTTGGTGAAGTTTTGTTTGAGCGTCTTGGTCTGCCCGTTATCAAAAAAACTAAAACAGGTTATTCTACTGATGCTGATGTTCTGGAAAAATTGTACGAAAAGCACGAAATTATTGCCGATATACTTGATTTCAGAACATTAATCAAGCTTAAAAGCACATATGTCGACGGACTTATGCAGGTTATAAATAAAACCGACGGCAAAATACATTCTAAATTTAATCAGACGGTTACTGCTACCGGCAGGATAAGTTCAACAGAACCAAATCTGCAGAATATTCCTGTGCGAATGCCGCTCGGACGAGAAATACGCAAAATGTTTGTTCCAAGCAGTGAAGAATATGTTCTTCTCGATGCGGACTATTCGCAGATTGAACTACGTATTCTTGCCCATGTTTCCGGCGACAAAACTCTTACAGATGCTTTTGAAACAGGAAAAGACATTCATAAAATAACTGCCTCATCTGCATTTAATGTACCCATCGACGAAGTTACTTCCGAGATGCGCAGCAATGCAAAAGCCGTTAATTTTGGTATCGTATACGGAATTTCCGATTTTGCTCTTGCAGGAGACCTACGTATTACTCGGAAGATGGCAAAAGCTTATATAGACGGATACTTTAACACATATCCTGGTGTTAAAGTATATATGGATAGTATTATAGCAACCGCCAAAGAGCAAGGATTTGTTTCAACAGTTCTCGGCAGACGCCGATATATCCCCGAACTTAAATCGCAGAAATTCGCCGAGCGTTCATTCGGCGAACGTGTTGCCCTTAATACGCCTATTCAGGGAAGCTCTGCCGACATTATCAAAATAGCCATGGTAAACGTGTTTAATGCTCTTAAAGCAGGCGGATATAAGTCAAGAATTCTGCTTCAGGTGCACGATGAACTTATAATTGAAGCACACAAATCCGAAATTGATGCTGTTTCAAAAATTCTTAAAGAAAATATGGAAAAAGCATTTGAACTTAATGTTCCGCTTCTTGCGGATGTTCACGAAGGGACTAATTGGTATGAAGCAAAAGCCTGAAATTTTTGGCCTTACAGGTGGTAGCGGCAGCGGAAAATCTTCTGTTGCCAAAATTTTAAAAGAAAAAGGATTTTATGTTATTGATGCTGACATAACAGCAAGAGAAATTTTAAACGGCAACGTTCTTGAAAAATTAAGACTTGCTTTCGGCAATTCCGTTATAAATGCCGACGGCAGTTTAAACAGAAAAGCTCTTGCAAAAATTGTATTTGCAGATGATGATAAATTATCTCTTCTTAATTCAATAACACATCCTGAAATTGCAAAGAAAATAATAAACGAAATCGAAACCTGCGGCAACGACAAGGTTATTATTGATGCCGCAGCCCTTTTGGTATGTAAACCACTTATAGATATTTGCGATACGATTATTGTAGTTTGCGCAAATAAAGAAACAAGAATTTCCCGTATTATGAATCGGGATAAACTTACATATGAAGAAGCCTCGTCAAGAATTGATGCACAAATGACAGACGAAGATATGATTAAACTTGCTGATATTGTATTACACAATAATAGCTCAATTGAAAATTTGAGGAGTACAATAAGTGATTATTTTGCTTAAAAAAAGAAGATTTTTTACTATAACTGCAGCTATTTTTCTTATTGTTGCTATCGTTTACGGGTATAACCCATTAATGAAAAATATACTTTACCCTACCCATCACAAGAATATAGTTGAAAGGTTTGCAGCAGAATATAACGTGGATGAAATGCTTATATTTTCTGTTATTAAAACCGAAAGTGGATTTAACGAACATGCTCAATCTTCCAAAAGCGCAAAAGGTCTTATGCAGATAACGGATGAAACAGCTGCGTGGGCTTTTGAGCAAATCGGGATAGATAAAACTGCAGATATTTTTGAGCCTGAAACAAATATCCGTGTAGGCACATGGTATCTTTCAAAGCTTATAAACGACAACGACGGCGATTTAGTAACCGCCCTTGCTTCATATAACGCAGGAAGCGGAAATGTTCAGAAATGGAAAGAATTTTCCGGAAAAACAACCATTGATATAACTGATATTGAGTTTAAAGAAACCGAAAACTATGTTAATAAAACACTTAAATATTATGATGTTTATAAAAAACTTTATACGATAGGAGAATAAAAATGGATAATTTAGCTTACACCCCAAAAAACGCCTGGAGCGAAGAATCAAGCAATAAAATTATGGACTTTTCCAACGGATACAAAGAGTTTTTAAACTCTTCCGTAACTGAACGAAAATGTTTCAAAAACATAGAAAAAGTGGCTATTGATGCAGGATTTATATGTGCTAAGTCAACCAATAGCGTTAAACCCGGTGATAAAATTTATTTTACCAATAAGAATAAAAATCTTGTTCTTGCTGTTATTGGTGAAAAACCTCTTACAGAAGGAACAAACATAATTATTTCACATATTGACACTCCCAGACTTGACTTGAAACCCATCCCGCTTTACGAAGATGGAGATATGGCATTTTTTAAAACGCATTATTATGGCGGAATTAAAAAATATCAGTGGACAGCCATTCCTCTTGGTCTTTCAGGTATTGTATCAACAAAAAACGGTGATGTTGAAATTAATATCGGTGATGACGAAATTTGTCTTTGCGTAACTGACCTTCTTCCCCATCTTGCAGTTGAGCAAATGAAAAAAACAATGATGGAAGGAATAGAAGGCGAAAAACTCAATCTTCTCGTTGGGTCAATTCCATCCGACTGCGAAAACAGTAAATTCAAACAGACAGTTCTTGAAATTCTCAACAAAAACTATGGTATATGCGAAGAAGATTTCATAAGTGCAGAGCTTGAGGCCTATCCGCTTTTAAAATCCCGTGATATCGGTCTTGATAAAAGTATGGTTGGCGGATTTGGTCAGGACGACAGAATCTGTTCATACACATCACTCAAAGCAATTTTTGATTTGGATAAAACACCCGAAAAAACTGCACTTTGTGTGCTTGTTGATAAAGAAGAAACCGGTTCAAGCGGTAATACGGGTATAAAATCTTTATTCTTTGAAAACACAATTGCAGAGCTTATCAATATGCAGTGCGATAATTACAGTGACCTATTTACCCGCAGATGTTTGTCAAATTCATCTTGTCTTTCCGCTGATGTTGCCGCTGCATACGACCCATCATTTGATTTTGCGTACGAAAGAAAAAATTCCTGTTATCTTGGCAAAGGGCTTGCTATAATCAAATATACAGGCAGCCGCGGCAAAGGCGGCACAAGTGATGCAAGTGCAGAATTTATGGGTAAAATCAGAAGAATTTTTAATGATAATAATGTTATCTGGCAAACCGGTGAGCTTGGAAAGGTTGACGGCGGCGGCGGCGGAACTGTTGCACAGTATCTTGCCAACTTAAATATAGATGTTGTTGACTGCGGCGTTGCTCTTCTTTCTATGCACGCACCATATGAAGTATCATCTAAAGCAGATATATATTACGCGTATAAAGGATATAAGGCGTTTTACGAAGAGGCTTAATTTTTGAAAGGAAATCCTATGGAAGAATCGGCAAAAATACTGATAGAAGAAATTTCTTCTTTAAAAACAGTAAAATCAAAACAGATTTTAAAATTAGTTCCTCAACTTAATATTTTTACTGAAACCGGTGCTATCTCCATTGGATTTAAAGTTGGTTCAGGCAGATTATATATTGTTAAAGATATTTTTCAGTTTCTTGATGCTGTTTCTTCCGGAAGTATTCTTCCGTTTGGCAAAAACTTTATATATGACGCCGATAAATATGAATTTGACGAAACTTCCGAGATGCTTCTTTCCCTTCTTATTGCATCATATGGAAAAGGCTTTATGAAAGCTTCCGGCGAAAAGGAAATTCAGCTTAAATCCGGCATTATTATCCCCGTTTTCAAGCTTCTTTCAAAACTGAAAAACGAAATTTTCATAAACGAAAAGCATTATCCCGGAATGAAAATATCAAACAATGATATTCCGGTTGTAAGTGAACTTACTGAAAAACGAGGTATACTGAAAATTGTTTATGAAGATTTTCTAAACATTTCACCTGTTCTTCCCGACTATTCGGTTTGCCGCTATTTTGGCGACCTTTTTATTATATCTCAAAATCAGGCAAAACTTATCACATCTTTTTTAAATGCATACAAATCAGAAGGCAAAGTGTATGTAAATGTAAACCCAAAACTAAAACAGCGCGTTCTTACCAAGGTTATGCCTAAACTTAAAGCGGCCTCCACCCTTATTATTGACGATGCCGTAAAACGCGATGTTATTATAGGCGAACTTAAGACAAAGGTTTATCTTGACAAAACCGACGATGGCGATATTAAAGCAACTGCTTTATTTTGTTATGATGAAACCGAATTCAATCATTTTGCCGGCGAAAAACCGAGTCTACCATCCAAGGTTTTATTGCGTGATTATAATAAAGAAAACGAATTCATTCTCACCGCCGCAAAAATGGGATTTGTCCCTAAAGACGGAAATCTTTACATTTACAATGACGGTGATATTTATGATTTTGTTACCGGTAATGTAAATCAGCTTAAATCATTTGGTGAGGTATATTATACAAAAACCTTTGATATGCAAATTCTTTCTCCGTCACGTGGTGATGTAGGAATAAGTCTTGCACAAGGAAATGTACTTAATTTTACTATAAACTATGACGGAATTGATGTTTCCGAGCTTGAATCCGTATTTAATTCGATACAGGAGAAAAAGACATACCATAGACTAAAGTCCGGTGCTTTTGTAAATCTCAATGCGGATGCACTTGTAAGCGGTGCTAAATTAATTGAAAATCTGGATGTAAAAAAAGGCGGATTTGAAAACTCCAAAGCCGACGTTCCGCTTGGCAAAGCTTTTTATCTTTCAAATATATCTTCCGACACCCTTACAATAAACAGAGATACATATTTTTCAAATTTTGTATCAAGGTTTGAAAGTGTCGCTTATGAAGATTATGAATTGCCACAGGATATGGCGAATGTTTTAAGACCGTATCAGAAAATTGGTTTCAAATGGCTTAAACTTCTTGCATCGTTCGGTCTTGGCGGAATTCTTGCAGATGAAATGGGGCTTGGTAAAACCCTGCAGGCTATTGCTTTTGTAAAAAGTGAGTATGAGAATCTTAAAAAACCTTCTCTTATTGTTGCACCCACTTCTCTGCTTTATAACTGGTATAACGAGATAAAGAAGTTTTCTCCCGATTCTTCTGTATGTATTATTTCGGGAGACCCATCTGAACGCAAAGCTCTTGTTTCCGATATTGATAAATACATTTTTGTAATAACCTCATACGGTCTTTTAAGACGTGATGCACATTTGTACACAAACAAGGAGCTTGCATATTGTATTATAGATGAAGCACAACAAATCAAGAATCCTAATACAATTAACGCAAAAGCAGTAAAATCGCTCAAAGCACACGGTTTCTTTGCATTGACAGGCACTCCGCTTGAAAATAACCTGACAGAACTATGGTCAATTTTTGATTTTGTAATGCCGGGATATCTGTTTTCAAGGCATAAGTTCCGCAATATGTACGAAATCCCTATTGTAAAAGAAGAAGATAAAGATTCATTAAATGAACTTCTTAAACATACAAAACCATTCATTCTTCGAAGACTGAAATCACAGGTTATGAGTGAATTACCGCAAAAAATTGAATCAAAAATTGTTTGCGAATCAACGCAAAAACAAAAGCTTTTATATACCGCATATGCAAGTGCGGCTAAAAAAGAAATTGATGTTTTAATTGACAACGGAAGTGTTGCAAGAAATCATATTAAAATACTTTCTATGATAACAAGGCTTCGTCAGCTTTGTTGTCATCCTTCGTTGTTTGTTGAAAATTATAATGGCGGCAGCGGTAAGCTCGATACTCTTATTGACCTTCTCGAAAGCAGTATTGATTCCGGTCACAGAGTGCTTATTTTCTCGCAGTTCACTTCTATGCTTTCAATAATTGCGAACACTCTTAACGAAATTGGTATAAGCTATTTTTATCTTGATGGGCATACACCCTCTAAATCAAGGGTCGAAATGGCTGACAAGTTCAATAACGGCGAAAAAAGTGTATTTCTAATTTCGTTAAAAGCCGGTGGTACAGGTCTTAACCTTACCGGTGCAGATATGGTAATTCATTTTGACCCGTGGTGGAATCCTGCGGTTGAAAATCAGGCAACGGACCGTGTTCACCGTATTGGTCAGACAAAATCTGTTCAGGTAATCAAATTTGTTGCAAAAGATACTATTGAAGAAAAAATACACGAAATACAGCAAATAAAACAAACTATGATTGATAATGTCCTTGAAACAGGAGAAACTCTTCTGTCTTCAATGACTATTGATGAAATCAAAGGTTTATTTGAATAACCAAAAAGAAGCAGCAATCGCTGCTTCTTTTTATATGTTTATTTCAAGTCCTACGGGACAATGGTCACTGCCGTACACTTCAGTGTAAATAACCGCCTGCTGTATATCTTTGGCAATTCTGTTCGATACAAGGAAATAGTCAATACGCCACCCTGCGTTTCTTGACCTTGCATTAAATCTGTAAGACCACCACGAATATGCTTCTTCAAGGTCGGGATAAAGATATCTGAAACTGTCGGTAAATCCCGCATCTAAAAGTGCATCCATTTTACCTCGTTCCTGATCTGTAAAGCCAGGGTTATTTCTGTTGGCTTTTGGATTCTTAAGGTCTATTTCATTATGCGCAACATTCAAATCACCGCAGGTAATAACCGGCTTTTTCATATCAAGTTTGCAAAGATACTCACGAAAAGCATCTTCCCACTGCATACGGTAATCAATTCGTTTAAGTCCGTCCTGCGCATTCGGTGTATATACTCCTACGAAATAGAAGGTTTCAAACTCAAGGGTTATAACCCTACCCTCTTTATCGTGTTCTTCAATTCCAAGACCGTACGAAACAGAAATCGGCTCTTGTTTTGTAAAAATTGCCGTTCCCGAATATCCTTTCTTTTCGGCACTGTTCCAGTACTGATAATATCCTTTAGGCAAATACTGGGCCTGTCCTTCCTGCATTTTTGTTTCCTGAATACAGAATATGTCCGCGTCTATTGAATTAAAAAAATCATTAAATCCTTTGGTCAAGACGGCCCTGAATCCGTTTACGTTCCACGAAATAAGTTTCATTATATCATTCCCTCTATAAGCTTAACATTCATTTTCTTATTCGCCATATCAATGTTTTCAATAAATTCTTTTACTGCCGGAATAAGCACTGTTTTACCATCTTCTGCTTCAATTTCATATACATCATTTGCCGGTGTAAAGAAAATGCTTTTTATTTTACCAATATATTCGCCCGAAGTTTCATATACGTTTATACCTATCATATCTTTAACATAATATGAATCGTCTTCAAGTTCCGGCATATCTTCGTCATTCACAAAAACGTCTTTTCCGACAAGAACCCGCCTTGCATCTTCAGGGTTTTCAATGCCCGAAAGTTTGAGTATAACGCAGTTTTTAACATATTTTACATGTTCAATTTTATATGAAGTATCGTCAATAATTACTGATGAAAGTGATTCAAACAAATCATCAATATTACTAAATGATACAAGTTTAATTTCGCCTTTAATACCTCTTGTGGTAACAACTTTTGCAATTTTAATCATACTTTTCACCCCAAAAAGATTAAGCAAAAAGGATGCAATAAAATCACATCCTTTAAACTTATTAAATAATTTCAACTACAACACGTTTATTCTCTTTATGAGCGGCAGCCTTGACAACTGTTCTTATTGCTTTAGCAATTTTGC
>JAZRHB010000062.1:0-6370 GCA_045644605.1 Clostridia bacterium | reverse complement strand
CGCAGCTTAGTTCGAGTGCACACACTCGAACAGCTAAATTCGCATAATGCGAGCTAAATGTGCCGGGGGCACGCTAAATAACTTCGTAGCTAAATTGACCTTTGGTCAGCTGATGCGAATTTAATTTAGCTACTCCAAAGGAGTTATTTAGCTATGAAACGATAGTGGAATAATTTAGCTTTGCACGATAGTGCAAAATTTAACTCAACAAATTAAAAAGGAATTTAAACTTTCGTTTAAACTCCTTTTTTGGTTTCTTTTAATAAATTATCTTTCTGATTTTGTATGTGCAGGGCTGCCATCTGTTTTGCCACGTCAACATTTTTGTTGCGGATGGCATCAAGCATTTTATAATGCTCCTGTGCTACTGCCGATGGTTCAAAAACCTCTTTTAAGTAAAGAATTCGGAATCTGTACAGCTGGTCTTTCAGACCGTAATATATCTGCACAAGCCGTTCATTTCCCGTATGTGTATAGATATATTCGTGAAAATCAACGTCGGCTGTCGCCTGCTGCTGAAGATTATCGTCTTCTGTTGCGCGGGCAAAAGTATCTATAAGTGCTTTTAAGTGTAGCAAATCAACTTCTTTTGCGTTTAGGGCAAATTTCTCAATTGCAAGCATATCAAGGGCACAACGGATGTCAAGAACATCGCATAAATCCTTTACGGAAAGAAGACTTACGTGTGCGCCGCGGCGTGGCAGGACAGTAACAAGTCCTTCCTTTTCAAGCTTGCGCACAGCTTCACGAAACGGCGTACGGCTTACGCCAAGACTTTGAGCGTATTTGATTTCCATAAGGCGTTCGCCCGGTTTTAAGTTTCCGCTGAGTATCTCTTCGCGAAGCTCATCAAAAATAAAGTCGCTAAGCGGTTTTTTCGTTTTATTTTCTTTCATCGTACTTAAATTCCTCCGTTCCGCAGGATACTGCGGTGGTAACAAAAACATCACGCAGTGATTCCGATATTTCTTTTTTTGCATTTATTGCATCAGTTTTATTTTTGAAAATTCCTATAACCGACGGTCCGCTTCCGCTCATTACACTGCCAAGTGCACCAAGGCGTATCATCTGAAGTTTAAGTTCGCCAATCGCGGGATGTTCGGGTGTTGTTACGGTTTCAAGCACATTGAACATCCGCACGGCCACGCTGTTGATATCGCCCTTTTCAATAGCCGCTATTGCGCCTACGGTATCGGGATGCTCGGAAAGACGGTTTACATTAAGTCTGCCGTAAACCTCGGCGGTTGAAACGTGAACAGGAGGTTTTGCAATAAGAATAACCGTATTTTCGGGAAGGGGGGTAAGCGGAGTCAGAATTTCGCCGCGTCCTTCGGAAAGGTGCGTTCCGCCCGTTATGCAAAACGGCACATCGGACCCAAGCTTTGCGCCCATTTCAAGAAGCTTTTCTTCTGAAAACGGGTTTCCGAAAAGCTTATTAAGTCCCACAAGCACCGCCGCCGCATTTGAGCTTCCGCCCGCAAGTCCTGCCGAAACAGGAATACGTTTTGAAATGTCAATTTCAGCACCACGGCATTCGGGATAATTTTCAGAAAACAGCGCCGCCGCTTTATATGCAATATTTTTTTCGTTTGTCGGTAAAAACTTCAGGTTTGTACTTATTTTTATCCTGTCGCTTTTTCGTATCGTGATTTTGTCATAAAGCGAAACGGACTGCATAATCATTTTAACATCGTGATATCCGTCTTCGCGTTTGCGGAGTGTGTCAAGAGTGATATTGACCTTGGCATATGCCCGCATAACAATTTTATTCATAAAGAACACGTCCCAGCTTTGAAATATCGCCGATGGTATCGGCATAGTGTACGTTAATTTTACCTTTATAATGAATTGGCGAATTTGATTTCGGCACAATACAATCGGTAAATCCCATTTTTTCAAGCTCGGCAAGTCGCTTGTCAAGATGAGAAGCAAAGCGCATTTCGCCCGTAAGACCGATTTCGCCAATAGCGGCAACGCCCCGTTTGACAGGCGCGCCTTTTGCCGCCGATACAATAGCAACGGCAAGCGGCAAATCAGCGGCGGTTTCAGAAATTTTCATTCCGCCCGCAACGTTTATATAAATATCCTTGTTGCCAAGGGAAATATCAAGATTTTTCTCAATTACCGCAAGAAGCATAACCATACGGTTATAATCAAGACCTGCACACATACGGCGCGGAGTGCCGAAAACCGTAGGTGTAACAAGCACCTGAAGCTCTGCCATAATGGCGCGCGTGCCCTCAACGGTGCAAAGCGCCGCACTTCCTACTATGTTTTCTTTTCTTCCCGAAAGCATCATATGTGACGGGTTTTCCACACCGAAAAGACCGTCTTCCTGCATTTCAAACACGCCGATTTCATTGGTAGAGCCAAACCTGTTTTTCACCGCGCGTAAGATGCGGTATGTCTGCATACGCTCGCCCTCAAAATAAAGCACGGTGTCCACCATATGTTCAAGAATTTTCGGTCCGGCAATGGCACCGTCTTTAGTAACGTGCCCTATTATTATAACCGAAACATTATTTGTTTTTGCAAATTCCATAAGCAGCATACAGCAGTTTCGTATCTGCGAAACACTGCCCGCATATCCCGTAGAGGATGCAGATTCCATTGTCTGCATAGAATCTATAATTAGAATTTCGGTATCTGCATTTTTTGCCGCGGCAATAATTTCATCAATATCGGTATGGGAAAGGAAAAACAGGTTTTCGCCCGAAACGCCCAGTCTGTTTGCACGCATTTTTATCTGTGATTCGGATTCCTCACCCGAAACGTAAAGCACGGTTTTGCTTAACGCAAGACCTTCCGCCGCCTGAAGCACAAGCGTGGATTTACCGATACCGGGGTCGCCGCCGACAAGAACAAGACTGCCGGGCACAATTCCGCCGCCGAGCGGACGGTCAAGCTCGGAAATACCGGTTGAAATGCGGGTGTTTTCCTTAATTTCCACCTGCGAAAGCTTTTTTATAACCGCGGGTTTTGACGAAGATGCCGATTTTGCCGCAGAAACCGTCGCATGCTCAACCATGGAATTCCATGTGCCGCAAACGGAGCATCTGCCCATCCATTTGGATGACTCGGCACCGCATTCGTTGCATATATATACTGTAGAAGCCTTTGATTTAGCCATTTTCCCTACCTCGTTTTAATTGTATACATATATTATACTATATAAATACAAAATTGCAAAGAAAAATTTGTATTTATTTGTACATAATTGACTATTTTTTAAAAATCTATTGCAAAATAGGGAAAAAAGGTGTATGATAATACTGATTTCTTATGAATAAAAATAAGCAAGGGGGATTTTGTAATGGAATTCGGCACAGCTTTGATATATTTTCTTAGTATAATTCTTCAGGTTGTTTCCTGGGCGCTTACTTTGTATTATGCAATAATTTCGCTTTTTGCGTTCATTCCGAAAAAGGAACTTCCTGACGTTAAAAATAAAGACCATAAATATGCGCTTCTTGTTGCGGCACATAACGAGGAAGCCGTTATCAAGTATATGGTTGAAAGCTTGAAAGCGCTTGATTACGATAAAGATAAATACAAAATTTTCGTTATCGCCGACAACTGCGACGATAAAACCGCAGAAAATGCGCGTGCGGCAGGGGCGGAAGTGTTTGAACGTACAAACAAAGAGCTTCGCGGTAAAGGATATGCTCTTGAATGGATGTTTGATAAAATATTCCATATGGAAGAAAAATTTGATTCTATCTGTATTTTTGATGCTGATAACGTTGTTTCAAAAAACTTCCTGCGCGAAATAAACGCACAGCATAACAAAGGCTTCAGGGTTGTTCAGGGTAATATCGAAAGTAAAAACCCGTACGATTCATGGATTAGTACAGCATACAGCGTATCCTTCTGGATGATTGGTAAGATTTTCCAGCAGGCGCGTTATAATATTAATATGACATGTCAGCTTTCGGGAACAGGTTTCTCGGTTGATGTAGAGCTTCTTAAAGAGCTTGGCTGGGGCGCAACCTGTCTTACTGAAGATATGGAATTTACAGCAAAGCTTGCGCTTAACGGCGAAAAAGTAGGTTGGGCACATCACGCAAAGGTGTTTGACGAAAAACCGCTTGGTTTCTGGCAGTCATGGCGTCAGAGAAAAAGATGGATGCAGGGTCATGCAGACGTTCAGTCAAGATTTGCAATCAAGCTTCTTAAAAAAGCGTTCCGAGATAAAGACTGGTCAGCATTTGACTGCGCAATCTATACAATGAACCCCATAAAAACTCTTGCAATGGCAGTAATTCTTATTGCAAGCTATCTGCAGGTACTTTTCCCCGAAGGAAATATCGGGTTCTTCCAAGTTTGGATGGCGGTTGATAACGACGCCCTGTTTGCAATAATCGGTGCGGTGTCAATGCTTTATATCCCCGCAATTATAACCTACGAAAAACGTGAATTTAACTTTAAACTGTTCTGGTGTTACTTGACATACGGTATTTATTCACTTACCTGGATTCCTATTACAATCCTTGGTGTAATTGATAAGAACAAGACCGAATGGGTGCACACGAAGCACGTAAGAACAATAGACATATCCGAGGTAGAATAGCCGAAAACGTATAAAGAGTGCAAAATCGCGCGAAAAAAAGTTTTAGCCTTAAATAAAATGAAAGAATCTGCAAAAATGCAGATTCTTTTTTTATTGTGAATACAACAAGGTTCCGGGGTACCCGACCGCAATCTTTGATTGCGTTATCGGGTCGGGTTCTTATATAAGTTTTCCGCGCTTTGCCAAAAAAAGCCCTCCTTGTGTAAAGGAGGGGGGACCGCGAAAGAGGTGGGAGGATTGTCATAATGACAATCCCTCAGTCACTAAAGTGACAGCTCCCCTTACACAGGGGAGCCATGGTTTTTTCATACTACTTTTTTAAAAAATTTTTCCCCTTTCGGGGGCTTTATTTCGCCTGATTCTTCCATCATATCCGACACCACATCAAAAAGCGTGCCGGGAAGAACATCGTTTTCGCTCAAGTAAAATATAAAATCTTCAACTCTTTTTTTAACGCAGGAAATATCGCGCACGGTTTCACTGCTTACGGGCACGCCGTTTTTTGTAATTGCCACCTGCACTCCGTACACCGCATGAACGTCTTCGGGGTTGCGGTAAATATCTGTAACAAGACTATATTCTATAAGGGCGCCGAGAGCGGCCGATTTTTTTATAACTGTAAGCTCTTTTTTCATAACTTCCTCCCAAAAAATTTTGTTTGCGGAATATGTCGGCGCCGGTTTTCCGGCGGGGGTAGTGCCGGCATATTCCGCAGTCCTTAAGCCGGGGGAATCAAACACCATAAGATTTGCATTTCCGCTCTCAAATCTTGTATGTCCGGTTTCCTCCGGATTAACTCTCTCTCCTTGATTTAATTATACCTTCCGGCGCCATAAAGTTCAAGAAAAAGTACTCGTCAAATAACCAATTTTTATATAAATTTCCTACAAATTATTTACATATATGGAAAAAACTTTCAAAATATTGGCAAAAGAACCCTGCTTTGACAAAATGTTTACATTGCTTTATTTATGCGGAAACGATAGAATATTTGTATAAGAAAAATGTTAAAAAGAGATAACAGGAACTGGTAATTTATAGGGGAATATAAAAATGGGGAATACAAAAAAGAAAGCTAAAACAATACCGATAATTTTACTTCTTGCGGGCGCAGTTATCTGCGGAATACTTGCAATAAAATTATTTGCTGTTTCGGGCGGCGCGTTTGATTATCACCGGCACGTGCTTTCACATCAGCTATATCAGGCAATAATGTTTATTTGTATAGAGTGCGGCATTGGCGCAGTGTGGTTTGAGATTTTAAGAATAAAAACAGAGGGCGGGAGCGAGTGAACTGCCCCGTTTTGTACAGACAGCACAAAAAAGAGCCTCCTATGGTTTTTCATTATACCATAGGAGGCTCTTTTTCTATTGTCCGTTTTTAATGGTTCTTTTCACAAGGAAAAGCCCTTTTTGTATTTTAGACTTATTATACTTTTGTTTTAATTTGACCGTTATACATAATTCTATACATCATTACAGCTGCTTCTGCTCTTGTTGTATTGCCAAGAGGATTAATGCTGCCGTCCGGATATCCGCCTACTATTCCTTCCATTACCATTTTTGATGCATGAAGTGCTGCATAATCTGCAAACAAATCCTTATCCTTAAAGATGTCAAGTCTGATAAGAGCACCTTTAGACTTAAGGGTTTTTGCTGTTTCCATTCCTCTTGCACAGATTGTCATAACATCCTGTCTGGTAATTGGTGCATCCGGATTGTATTTATTATCGCCAACACCTGTAAGTATACCAAGTGTTTTACCCATTGCAATTTCTTTTGCGTAAGTATGATTCGGGT
>JAZRHB010000061.1:0-4448 GCA_045644605.1 Clostridia bacterium | reverse complement strand
ATACTATTCAGTTTATCGCGAACCTGCGCCGCTTTTTCAAACTCAAGATTTTCGGAATACATTTTCATTTCTGCCTTAAGAAGACGCTCAATTTCTCCGGTTTTCCCATCAAGAAATTCACATATATTCTTAAACACTTCTTTGTATTCTTCTTTGGAAATTCTGCCACTACACGGAGCAGAGCAGTTGTTTATATGATAGTTAAGACACGGTCGGTCCTTGCCAATATCTCTTGGAAATACTCTGTTACACGACGGAACTTTGAATACCTTTCGCACAACATCAATAGTTTCTCTTGCGCTGCCGCCGGTATAAGGACCATAGTATTTTGCACCATCGTTAGATATCTTTCGCACAAATGATATTTTGGGATATTCATTTTGTACCGATACCTTTATATAGGGATATTGTTTACTGTCTTTAAGGAGAATATTATAAAATGGTTTATACTTTTTAATAAGATTACATTCCAGTACCAAGGCTTCCGTTTCAGTAGCGGTAACAATATATTCAAAATCGGCAATATTATCCACCATTGCCCGCACTTTTCCCGAAACCTGATTACTGTGGAAATACTGACTTACGCGGTTTTTAAGAAGTTTGGATTTCCCAACATAAATAACCTCGCCATCGGCAGATTTCATAATATAAACGCCGGGAAGAAGCGGCAGATTTTTAAGTTTTTCTTTTATATTATTCATCTTATCCCTCTGTTTATCAAAAAAAGGTTGTCTGCGAAGCTGTCAAAATCTCGCACACAACCTTTATTTTACCTGATATTATTCGCTGAAATTTGATTCAATCAATTCAATAAGTCCGTCAACAGCTTCTTTTTCGTCAGGGCCATTTGCAAGAACTGTGATTGATGTTCCCTGCACAATACCGAGTGAAAGCACACCAAGAAGACTTTTTGCATTTACTTTTCTTTCTTCTTTTTCAACCCATACGCTGGATTCAAAAGTATTTGCTTTCTGGATAAAAAATGTAGCCGGTCTGGCATGAAGCCCAACCTGATTATTAACAGTTACATCTCTTGAATACATATATTTAACTCTCCTTTTAAACGGCAATTAATTATATACATTATATATAAATAAATCGAATTAGTCAAGAGTTTTTAATTTTTTATATGTTTTTGCTAAAAAAGCGTGCTCACATTATTAATTTTTTGACCGAGATAACACACATTTTCCATCAACAAACACATAAACCGTTTTGGACATTGTGTCCGTCGGCACGGATGTAAACACCGCAATGTCGGCGTCTTTCCCCACTTCTATTGACCCCACACGCCCGCCAATGCCGCAGCAGCACGCCGGCACAATTGTAATAGCCTCAAGTGCCGCCTGCTCGCTCATACCGTTTTTAACAGCCACCGCCGCCTGAAGTGCTATATACTGACACGGAATTTCGGGATGGTCGGTGATAAGTGCTACTTTTATACCGTTTTTTTCAAGAATCCCCGCCGCCGCATCATCTTTATTTACAAGTTCAGGCTTGTTTCTGTCGGTTATTATTGGGCCAATAAACACAGGGCAGTCAGCATTTTTGATAAACTCCACATCAAGATGAGCTTCTGTTGCATGGTCAAATGTAATATTTATATCAAATTCCTTTGCTATACGCAGGGCTGTAGCCATATCATCAAGTCTGTGCGCATGCACTTTAAGAGGAATTTCCTTTTTAAGAACCTGAATAAGTGCCTCGCTTTTCATATCAAAGCCGTCAGGTTTTTCCATATAACGTTTTGCCTTAAAAAGCGCTTCACGGATAAGCGCCGCCGCACCCATTCTTGTCACAGGCATATTCCCTTTTTCTTTATATGTCTGTTTTGTATTTTCGCCAAACGCCGCTTTAATTGCAACCGGCGATTTTATAATCATGTCATCAACGCATTTTCCGTGCATTTTTATTGCCGCAAACTGCCCGCCAATAGGATTAGCACTTCCCGGACCGGTAACGGATGTTGTAACGCCCGCTTCAATTCCCTCGCGGAAACACTTATCGTTCGGATTTATTGCATCAATTGCGCGAAGATGCGGAAGTATCGGGTCGGTAGCTTCATTAACGTCGTCACCTTCGAAACCAACCGAATCTTCCTGCATACCTATATGGCTGTGCCCGTCTACAATGCCCGGCATAACGTAGCATCCCTTTGCGTCGTAAATTTCATCAAACTCGCCGCCGGCAAAATCCGCCATATCTCCAACTTGCCGAATTTTATCATTTTCTATAATAATATATCCATTTTCGTATATTATACCATTCATGGTATTAATATACCCGTTTTTTATAAGTACCAAAAAAAAACCTCCGTTTTTATACTTTATGACATAATTTTACCAAATTTAAATTTTTTTGTCAATTCCCTATGGAAATATGCGAATATATATGTTATAATATGTCTATACTAACCCAAAGGAGAATGAATATGAACCATACTTTTATTTCCGCACTTTCGGCAACACTTGTACTTTTCTTTTTCATAATATGCGGATATATACTTCGTAAAACAAATGCTGTACCGAAAAACTCGGCAGCGGTTTTTTCGGCGGTGCTTATGCACTTTTTTATACCCATTCTTATTTTGTATGTTATGACGCAAAACATAACACCCGAAATAATAGCCGCACAAAAGGAGCAGCTTGTCACTTCATTTGTTATAATTATCGCAAGCTGCGCGCTTGCATATATAATTGCAAAAGTAATGGATAAAGGCAAAACTAAAAAAGGTGTATACGCATTTACAATGGCGTTCCCCAACTTTGCTTTTATGGGAATCCCGATTGTTGAAGCGGTTTACGGCGCCGAAGCTTTTTCCACACTTATTCTTTTCATTCTTCCGTATTATCTGCTTGTAAACGTTCTTGGCGACATAATAATAAGAGATGAAAAGCTCCCCCGTTTCAGTACAATTGTTTCACCGATAACCATATCAATTGTACTTGGTTTCGGACTTGTATATGCACGAGTGCCGATTCCAAAAATAGTGATTGACCAAGGATATATAATCTATGCCAGCGCAATACCGCTTTCGATGATGCTTATGGGATTTGTTCTTGCGGGCAAAAAAATAACGTTAATGTTTACTGCCTTAAGCACATATTTTATTTCGGCAATGCGCCTTATTCTTTTCCCGATGGTGACACTTATTGCCCTGTGGCTTGTGGGATTTCGCGGAATGGCACTTGGCGTTCCCGTTTTAATACTCGGTATGCCCACAGCAGTAAATGGTGTTATGCTTGCCGAAAACGCCGGCAAAGACGCATTTCATTGCAGCTCGGTAGTATTTATTTCCACCATGCTGTCTCTGCTTACAATTCCTATAGTTTCGTATATAGTAACGCTGTTTTGACATCCTGCGGCATTTTGCCGCAGGTTTTTACATTTTATTCATAATTAGTAACCATTTTTTTACACTCAGTTCATAATTTATTCATAAAGAAATGTTATTATATAAGTGTGATAAATAATCACCCCTATATCATAGAAACCAAATATAATATCCCCAAATTTTATTTGGTTTCGCTTTTTTACTCCTTTGCAGAAGGTACATACTAAAGTCTGGGAAACAGACTGCAAACCCCTTAAAAAAGACCCGCTTTTGGCGGGTCTTTTTTATCCTTTTAATTTTCTTAATTCATTGGGCGTCATTCCATAACCCTGTTTAAAATGCCTGCAAAGCAGTTTTGAAGCATCAAATCCGCATTGCTTTGCAATCTGGCTTATGTAAGAAGTAAATAGTTTCCGGCAGACAGACAAACACATCGCCCGGTATAACCCCGTGCGCCGCACCGTCTATAACATTAAGCGCGCTGCCCTCCGGAGCAATATGTAATTCCGCATATTCATGTTTATGCACGCACATCCCCCTGGCGCACATTAATATGTGCAAGCTTTAATAAATATTGCAATGTATTGTCGTTCGGAAACGGATATTTATGTAGCATAATAATCACCCTGTATATTTATCGCGTGGTTGTTCCAACACTATACGCCTCTAAAACTCAATAGTATCCGGATGAAGTGTCGAGCCGCCGCAAAACGGCATTTCGTTTATTATTGTCATATCTTCTTCCGCAATTTCAAAATCAAACACATTTCTGTTTTCTGTCACTCTTGCAGGCGTTACAGATTTAGGCAGCGGCAGAACGCCGTTTTGCAAACACCATTTTATGCAAATCTGTGCTACTGACTTGCCATATTTTTTACCTATACTTTTAAGTGTTGCATTATCAAGCATAGTACCTCTGCCAAGTGGGCTCCACGCTTCAACCTGAATATTATTAGCACGACAAAACTCAAGCGCTTCCTCCTGCATTTTTCCGGGATGAAACTCAATCTGATTTACCATAGGCTTTATTTCGCTCTGCATAAGCGCTTCAAGATGGTGCGGCAAAAAGTTTGATACACCAATTGCACGTACTCTGCCTTCTTTATAAAGCTTT